>DATLEF010000054.1:0-29991 GCA_035525455.1 Burkholderiales bacterium | reverse complement strand
ATTGACGACTTCGCCGAAGAACGCGACGCCCAGGAGGAGCATCAAACCCACCACATACACCGGCACCGAAAGACGCATCAGATAGTGCGGCGGAATGTAGGCGACAAGCCACATCACGCCCAGCGCGACCAGCATATTCGTGAACTGGCTCGTGACCCGTGGGAAACTGCCGTTGGAAGCGCTGTAGAGCACGATGAGACCGGCTGCCATCAGGAGCAGCACTGCGCCCAGCAGCGGCTGGTCCAGGTGCGCGATGAGGAAGCGGCCGACGCGTCTACTGTATGGGGGCATCGTCGTCGTCCTTCGCGGGCTTTGCCGGCTCCTTGCCGAGCAGCCAGTAGTCGAACACCTGGCGCGCAATCGGGGCGGCGGCGCGCGCACCGAAACCGGAGTTCTCCACGATGACTGCGAGCGCGATCGTCGGCTTGTCCGCGGGGGCATACGCGATGAACAATGCGTGATCGCGGAAGCGCTCGGTCACCCGGCTCTCCACGTACTTCTCTTTCATTGCGACCACTTGCGCCGTTCCGGTCTTGCCCGCATTGGAATAAGTCGTACCGACGAAGGCGCGTGCGCCGGTTCCTTCGCGATTCACGCCGACCATCGCGTTCTTCACTACGGTCACGTGCTCTGGTTTGAGATTGAGATCGCGCAACGGCTTGAGCTCCACGTACGTGCGCTGCCGTGTATGGACTTCTTCGACGTAATTCACGATGTGCGGCCGGAACATCACGCCGTCGTTGGCGAGCGTCGCCGTCGCCGTCGCGAGCTGCAGCGGCGTGTATGAGTTGTAGCCCTGTCCGATACCGATGCTGATCGTTTCGCCCGCGTACCACTTCTGCTTGAAGCGCCGCATCTTCCATTCCTGGGACGGCAGCACCCCGGCGACCTCTCCCGAAATGTCGATCCCGGTGCGGGTGCCGAAACCCAGCAGGCCCATGAACCGTGAAATTGCGTCGATACCGAGATCGTTGGCAAGGTGATAGTAGTAGGTGTCGCACGAGACGACGATGGATTTGTACATGTCCACCATGCCGTGCCCGCCGACTTTGTCGTCGCGGAACGTGTGATTTCCGAAATTGAAATAGCCGGGGTCGGAGATGGACTGCCCTGGAGTGCGCTTGCCGTAGGTCAACGCGGCCAGAGCCATGAAAGGTTTGAAGGTCGACCCCGGCGGATACGTGCCCGCGAGCGCGCGGTTGATCATCGGCTTGTCCGGAGACGTATTGAGCTCGTTCCAGTTCTGAGGATCGATGCCATCGACGAAAAAATTCGGGTCGAAACCCGGCTTGCTCACAAACGCGAGCACGCCTCCCGTCGCCGGCTCGATTGCAACCAGCGCACCGCGGCGCTCGCCGAAAGCGCGATAAACGACCTCCTGCAGGCGGGCATCGACTTTCAGCACGAGATTGCTGCCTGAGACCGGAGGACTCCGCGACAGCGAGCGCACTGCGCGTCCGCCCGAATCGACCTCGACCTGTTCGACGCCGGTCGTGCCGTGCAGGCGTTCCTCGTACATTTTTTCGAGGCCGGTCTTACCCATATAGTCGGTGCCGCGATAGTTGGAGCCCTGTCCCTTCTCTTCGAGCTCCTCCAGGTCCTTCTGATTGATGCGTCCGATGTGGCCGATGACGTGAGAGAAGAGCTCTCCCTGCGGATACGAGCGGAACAGCCGCGCGCGCACGTCGACGCCTGGAAATCGATAGCGGTTCGCGGCAAAGCGCGCGATTTCCTCGTCGGAGAGGCGGGTGCGGATAGGCAGGCTCTCGAAGCGCTTGCTCTCTTCGAGCAGTTTCTTGAAGCGGCGGCGGTCTCGCGGCGTGATCTCGACCAGGGTGGCGAGCTCGCTGATCGTGTTCTCCAGATTCTCGATTTTGCTCGGCGTGATCTCGAGCGTGTATGCGGAATAATTGGTCGCGAGCACGACGCCGTTGCGGTCTACGATGATGCCGCGGTTCGGAACGATGGGCAGGATCGAGATTCGATTGGCTTCAGCCAGCGTGTGGTAGTGGTCGTGCATGACCACCTGCAGGTAGAAAAAGCGCGCAAAAAGAAGCGCGAACATGACCAGCACGAACGTGGAGGCGATACCGAGACGCACCCGGAAGTGATGGAGCTCGAGCTCGGCGTCGCGCATCTCGACGCCGGCAGTGATGCGCAGCTCAGACATGGTCCGGATCCGTGCGCGGCCGCTGCGGGAGCTTCAGCATGATCGAAATTATGGGCCACAGTACACCGGCGACGAGGCTACCGAGAAAATAACGGTAGCCGGGAAACTCCGCGCCCGCGAGCAGCCGTATGCCGACGACGATCAGGTCGTTCAGCAGGAGCAGTGGAACGACGTGCACCACCTGGGCGGTGACGCTGAACATGCGTACGCGGCGGTGCAACGCCATGCCCGCATAGGCCAGTATGGAATACGACAGGGCGTGTTGACCGAGCAGCGCCCCTTCTCCCACATCCATCAGGATTCCGAGCAGGAAAGCCGTCCCGAAGCCGACGCGGCGGGGCTGCTCGATGACCCAGTAGAGCACGACCAGGGCGACGAAATCCGGCCGCAGCCACGCTGCAAATCCTGACCACGGCATCATATTGAGCAGCGCGGCCCCGATCAGCGTAAACACGATGAACGCCGGCTTGACCGGGAGGAGGATCTCGTGACGCGCGACGACGTCCATCGTCACATCCCCGGCGAACGTCTTACGTGCGTTCGACGCACGAATCTCCCCTCGCCATCACGGAGGGACAGGGATCGGGAGGGAGGGTGGCCGTGGTACCGAATGGCGTTCACCCGCTCCGTCTCCCTTTCTTCGGCGATGGCAGCGGCTTGTCCTCTTCGGCCGGTCTCTCGGGCATGGGCTGATCGGCATGCACGACCAGTACCTGCTTGTGGTTGGTCACGCCGGCGAGCGGCTTGCAAACGATGCGTGCGAAGAGAAAAGCGGCGTTACGCTCGACGTTTACGACTTGCGCAACCGGCAGTCCCGGTGGATATACCCCGTCGATACCCGAGGTAACGAGCTGGTCGCCGTTTTCGAAATCGGCATTGAGCGGCACGAATTTGAGCTCCAGCGCGACGTCGTTGCCCGTGCCGCCCAGCACGGCGCGAAGTCCGTTGCGCGTATTGAGGACAGGCACGAGATGTCCTTTGTCGGTGATCAGCGTAACTTCCGCGACCCACGGATAGACGCGCGTGACCTGACCGACAACGCCCCCGCCGTCTATCACGGGCTGACCGGCCCGCACATCATGTTGCAACCCCTGGTCGATCACGATCTTGCGCGAGAAAGGATCGCGCGCGGCATACAGTATTTCGGCAAGCGTCGTGCGCGGGCTCAGGCGCTCGCGCGCGGCGAGGAGCTTCCGCAGGTGCTCGTTTTCGGTCTGCAGCGCGTTGAACTGCTGCAAACGCGACGAATAAGCGAGGCTTTCCTGAGCCAGCCGCAGGTTTTCGGTGCGCAGCGCGCCGCTGCTCACGAAAAACTCCGAGGCGCGCTCGAAAATGCTGAGCGGCGCGCCCGCGATGCGCTGGATGGGGTACATGATGACCGAAACGACCTGACGCAGCGTGTCGAGGTATTTCAGGCGTGCGTCGGCGACGAGGAGAGCGAGCGCGAGTGTGGCAAAAATGAGCAGTCGGGCGAGGGGGCTGGGGCCGGTCCTGAAAAACGGCGGTGGTTGATGTTCCATCAGACGGCTGGGCGGGAAGGAGCAGGCAAAACACCGATGTTCATCCTTTCGTGCCCCTCGCCGTCCGCCTCACGCCTCACTAGTCATTCGTGAATATCGTCGCCAGCCGTTCCATTTTTTCGAGCGCCTTGCCCGATCCGCGCACGACGCACGTGAGCGGATCGTCGGCAATGACCACCGGCAGCCCCGTCTCCTCCATGAGAAGGCGGTCGATGTCGCGCAGCAACGCGCCGCCGCCGGTCAGGACCATGCCTTTCTCGGCAATATCGGCCGCGAGCTCCGGCGGCGTCTGCTCGAGCGCCGACTTGACCGCGGACACGATGCTGTTCAGCGGGTCGGTGAGCGCTTCGAGGATCTCGTTGCTCGATATCGTGAAGCTGCGCGGGATGCCTTCGGCGAGATTGCGTCCTTTCACTTCCTTTTCGCGCACCTCGGAGCCGGGGAACGCCGATCCGATTTCTTTCTTGATCTGCTCGGCTGTCGTCTCGCCGATCAGCATGCCGTAGTTGCGCCGAATGTAATTGATGATGGCTTCGTCGAATTTGTCTCCGCCGACGCGCACTGAGCCTTTATAGACCAGTCCGCCGAGTGCGATGACGCCGACTTCGGTCGTGCCGCCGCCGACGTCCACGACCATCGATCCGGTCGCCTCACCCACCGGCAAGTCGGCCCCGATGGCAGCGGCCATGGGCTCTTCGATCAGATATACGCGGCTCGCACCCGCGCCGATGGCCGACTCGCGGATCGCGCGCCGCTCGACTTGTGTCGAGCCGCACGGCACGCAGATGATGATGCGCGGGCTCGGTTTGAAAAGGCGCGAGTTGTGCACTTTGCGGATGAAGTGCTTCAACATCTGCTCGGTCACCGTGAAATCGGCGATCACGCCGTCTTTCATCGGCCGGATGGCGGTGATGTTGCCGGGTGTGCGCCCAAGCATTTGCTTCGCGGCGATCCCGACTTCCTGGATCACTTTCTTGCCGTTGGGACCGCCTTCCTGTCTGATTGCGACCACCGAAGGCTCGTCGAGCACGATGCCTTTGCCGCGCAGATAGATGAGGGTATTCGCAGTGCCGAGGTCGATCGCGAGATCGTCGTTGAAGTAGCTGCTCAGGAAACCGAACATAAATAGTTTTAGCTATGGAGAATGGTGCGTCGCACTAACCGCCTATGATACCCTATGCAGCTTCGATTTTTAAGGCTCGAGATCCTGTTATGGCTCTTACGCGCGACGACGTCAAGCGCGCTGCCCGCCTCGCACGCATCGCGATCGACGAGTCCGAGGCGAATCAGGTGCTCGAGCAGCTCGGCCGCATATTCGGGATGATCGAGGAGATGCGTGCGGTCGACGTGAGCGGAGTCGAGCCGATGGCGCACGCGCAGGATGTCGTGCTCCGCTTGCGTCCCGATGAAGTGACCGAGCAGGATCAACGCGAGCTTTTCGCATCGGTGGCGCCGCGCGTCCAGAACGGCCTGTATCTGGTCCCCAAGGTCATCGAATGAGCTGCGTAAGAGGCGCATAGGAGAGCGCCGGCGCTGTTATAGCGGTCGTTTGCCCTCTCTCCGGTGCGTTTCTCTCCTTTCTCCTCCTCGGCATGATGCACGAGTCCACGGTCAAATCGCTTTCGGACGCCTTGGCTGCGCACGAGCTTTCGAGTCTCGAGGCGACCGAGCTTTTCCTGGGGCGCATCAGGACGCTCAACGCGCGCTATAACTGCTTCATCTCGGTGGACGAGGAGCGCAGTCGTGCGCAGGCCCGTGAAGCCGACCGTGCCCGCGCCGCAGGCCGTGCCACTGCCCTGACCGGCGTGCCGCTCGCGCAAAAGGACATCTTTTGCGCAAAGGGCTGGCTCACCACCTGCGGCTCGAAAATGCTTTCCAATTTCGTTTCGCCGTACGACGCACACGTCGTCGAGCGCCTGAATGCCGCGGGCGCGGTCATCCTCGGTAAGACCAACATGGACGAGTTCGCGATGGGCTCGTCGAACGAGACGTCGTGGTACGGCCCGGTGCGTAACCCCTGGGGTACGGAGGCCGTTCCTGGAGGCAGCTCCGGCGGCTCTGCAGCGGCGGTGGCCGCGCGGCTCGCCCCTGGAGCGACGGGAACCGACACGGGCGGCTCGATCCGCCAGCCGGCTGCGCTGTCGGGGATTTGCGGATTGAAGCCCACTTACGGCGTGTGTTCGCGCTACGGCATGATCGCTTTTGCGTCCAGCCTCGATCAGGCGGGACCGATGGCCAAGAGTGCCGAAGACCTGGCGCTCCTCCTGAATGCGATGGCGGGGTTCGATGCGCGCGACTCGACGAGCCTCGAGCGGCCGGCAGAAGACTACACGCGCGATCTCAGGCAAGCGCTCGCCGGATTGCGCATCGGACTGCCGAAGGAATTCTTCGCCGAAGGCGTCCAGCCTGAAGTCGCCAAAGCAGTTGACGCCGCCATCGCCGAGTACGAGGCGCTCGGCTGTAAAGTGGTCGAAGTGGCGTTATCCAACATGCGGCTTTCGGTGCCCGTGTATTACGTGCTCGCATCGGCCGAAGCGTCGAGCAACCTCGCGCGTTTCGACGGCGTGCGCTATGGCTATCGCGCGTCCGAATATCGGGATCTCGAACAAATGTACGAGAGGACGCGAGCCGAAGGCTTCGGCGCGGAGGTGAAGCGCCGTATCCTCATCGGCACCTACGTGCTTTCGCATGGGTACTACGATGCGTATTACATCCACGCGCAGAAGCTGCGGCGCTTGATCGCACAGGATTTCACGCGCGCATTCGAAAACTGCGACGTGATCATGGGACCGACCAGCCCGACTACGGCGTTTCGCATCGCCGAGAAAGCCTCAGACCCGGTGCAAATGTACTTGTCGGACATTTACACGATCGCGGTCAATCTTGCGGGCCTTCCCGGCATGTCGATTCCGTGCGGTTTCGACGCGCGCGGCCTGCCGATCGGACTGCAGATCATCGGCAATTACTTCGGCGAAGCGCAGATGCTGAACGTCGCGCACCAATATCAACTCGCGACCGACTGGCATCTGCGCGCGCCGCCCGGGGTGGTATGAAGAGCAAAGAAAAGCCAAGCGCGGCCATGAAGTGGGAGACCGTGATCGGGCTGGAGGTGCACGCCCAGCTCAATACGCGTTCCAAGATTTTTTCGGGCGCATCCACTGCTTTCGGCGCCGCGCCCAATAGCCAGGCGTGCGGCGTGGACATCGCGCTGCCGGGGGTACTCCCCGTGCTCAACCGCGAGGCGGTCGTGAAAGCGATACGCTTCGGGCTCGCGGTCGGTGCCCGCATTAATCGCCGCTCGATTTTCGCGCGCAAGAATTACTTCTATCCTGATCTGCCGAAGAACTACCAGATCAGCCAGTACGAAATCCCGATCGTCCAGGGCGGCACGGTTACGATCGTCGTCGAAGGCTCGGAGAAGACCGTGCACCTCACTCGCGCGCATCTCGAGGAAGACGCCGGCAAATCGCTGCACGAGGACTTTCACGGCGAGACCGGGATCGACCTCAACCGCGCGGGCACTCCACTCCTCGAGATCGTGTCCGAGCCCGAAATGCGGTCGAGCGCCGAAGCGGTTGCCTACGCCAAGGCGCTGCACGGTCTCGTGCGCTGGATCGACATCTGCGATGGCAACATGCAGGAAGGCTCGTTTCGGTGCGACGCGAACGTCTCGGTGCGGCCGGCGGGCTCCGAGAAGCTCGGAACGCGCGCTGAGATAAAAAATCTGAACTCCTTCCGTTTTCTCGAGCGTGCGATCGAGTTCGAAGTGCGCCGCCAGATCGAGCGTATCGAAGACGGCGGCACGGTGGTGCAGGAGACGCGGCTCTATGACGCCGACCGCGATGAGACGCGACCCATGCGCAGCAAGGAAGATGCACACGATTATCGCTATTTCCCGGATCCGGACCTGCTGCCGCTGGAAGTGACCGAGCCGTGGCTCGCAGAGGTGCAGGAGCAGTTGCCCGAGCTCCCGCAAGCGAGGCGGGTGCGTTTAGCCGCAGCCTACGGGCTGACGGCGTACGACGCGGCCGTTCTGACCGCGAGCCGCGAGGTTGCGGATTACTTCGAGACCGGGGCGGAAAACGCTTCGTCACAAGCAGCGAAGCTGTGTGCGAACTGGATCACCGGACCGATCAGCGCGAAGCTGAACGAGGCGGGCGCTGACTTCGACGTCGCACGCGAGCGCATTACGCCGTACGTGTTACGCGCGTTGGTCGAGCGCGTCGTCGACGGGACGCTCAGCAACAGCACGGCCAGGCAGTTATTCGAGCATCTGTGGCAGACGAAAGAGGCGCGCATCGACGGACCCGCGGCCGCTCTCGCCAAAATCGATGCGCTTATAGAAGCTCAAGGGTTGAAGCAGATCTCCGATTCGAGCGCGCTCGAGAAGATCGCCGATGAAGTTATTGCCGCCAACGCACAGCAGGTCACGGACTATCGCAGCGGCAGAGAGAAAGCGTTCAACTCGCTCGTCGGCCAGGTCATGAAAGCGACCCAGGGCAAGGCGAATCCGCAGCAGGTGACGGACATCCTTAAGCGCAAGCTTAATTGATGTCTGTCATCCCGGACCTGTCCGCGCCGCGGACGCGATGCGGGATCCATTTTCGAACGGGTTCCTAGTCAAAATGGATTTCCCGCGGTCGCGGGAATGACGGGCGTTGCGGTGGCCTATTTCTTCGCCGCGACAGGCGACTGTGAAGCCGCCGCGGGGCCCCGCAGCTCACCGTAGCGCTTGCGATATTCGGCGTAGCGCTTGCGCAGGTCCTCTTTTTCGGTCTGCTTTGTCTGGACGCCTTTCTCCAGACGGTCCTTGTCAGCCGTGGCGCGGGCGAGCTCGTCCTTCGTCGCCGTCGAGGGCCCCTTACTTTTATCGGAGGTATCGCTGCGCGCCTTCGCCTCGTTATAGCGCGTCGTTGCGCTTTTCAGCCCCGTGTTGAGCTGCTCGATCTGGAGGTCGAGCATGCCCAGCTCGCGGTCGCGTTTGAGGTCGATTTCCTTCTCGTTGCTGAACGTTTCGAGCAGCGCCATGTCCTGGCGTTTCTGGTCGAGCGCTTTGCGATCCTGCTCGGCCTTCACGCCGGCGGCGTCCTGTTCGCGCGCCTTGCGCTGGGCGGATTCCGCCGCCGATTCGGTGGTCTTGCGGGTCACGCCGCGCGAATCGAGCTCCTTGGTCGCGCTCTCCTGGAATTCGGGCGGTACCTTGTCTCCGCAGCCTATGACCTTGCCGGCCTTGTCTTTCCAGCACACGATTTTCCCCTTTGGGGATTGTTGTGCCGAAGCGGTTCCAGGCAAGCACCACAGGCCGACGAGCGCCAAAGCGCCGATCGCCGTACCCGTTTTCAGGATTAATTCACGCATCTAAAGTTGCTCCATAGCGCTCGCGATAATGCTGTACGGCGTTCAAATGAGACGCCAGCTCACGGTCGGCCGCGAGAAAACCGACGAGATCCTCGAGCGTGGCGATGCTGATAACGGGGATCTTATAGTTTTGGCGTACATCCTGAACAGCAGAAAGCGCAGTATTTCCGCGTTCCATGCGGTCCAGCGCGATGGCCACCCCGCACGGTTGCGCCCCCGATTGGCGCATGAGTTCGACCGATTCGCGCACGGAAGTTCCCGCCGAAATGACGTCGTCCACGATCAGCACCTGCCCTGCCAACGGCGCGCCGATGACGCTTCCGCCCTCGCCGTGATCTTTGACCTCTTTACGATTGAACGTATACGGCACATCCCGGCCTTCGTCGGCGAAAGCGATTGCGACTGCGGCGACGAGCGGAATGCCTTTGTACGCCGGGCCGAACAGCATATCGAACCGGACGCCCGATGCCTCGATCGCTTTCACGTAGAATTGCGCGAGCTGTTTCAGAGCGTGACCGTGGTGAAACAGTCCCGCATTGAAAAAGTACGGTGACACACGGCCCGCCTTCGTTTTGAATTCGCCGAAGCACAACACTTTCTGCTCGAGCGCGAAACGAATGAAATCCTGGCGGAAATCGGCTGACACGTTACATAAGTCGCACTGGAGGCACACTCGCGAGTTGTTGTCGCATGCGCCTGGGTTTTTCGAATGATGAGAATTATAACGCTGAACCTGAATGGCATCCGTTCGGCCGCCCGTAAGGGTTTTGCTGCGTGGCTTGCGCGCACGCGTGCCGATGTCGTTTGTGTCCAGGAGCTCAAAGCCCAGGCCGGCGATATCACGAAAGAGCTGATGCGCATCGGCCGCCTCAAGGGGCATTTCCATTGCGCCGAGAAGAAAGGCTACAGCGGCGTCGGCATCTACACGCGTCACGCGCCGGTCAAGGTTGTGGAAGGCGTCGGCATTTCGGACATCGATCGCGAAGGACGGTATCTGCGCGTCGATTTTCCAGGTCTTTCGGTCATCTCCCTCTACCAGCCTTCGGGTTCCAGCGGCGAAGCGCGTCAGCGCATCAAGTTCAGCTTCATGGAGCGCTTCTTTCCGCATCTAAAGGCGCTGCGCGCCGAAGGCCGCGAGATCGTGCTGTGCGGCGACTGGAACATCGCGCACCAGGAGATCGATCTCAAGAACTGGCGCGGTAATCGGAAGAACTCGGGTTTCCTCCCGGAAGAGCGGGCGTGGCTCACGCGCGTTTTCGACGAGCTCGGATGGGTCGACGTGTTCCGTCGCGTCGACTGCCGGCCGGACCAGTACACGTGGTGGTCGAATCGCGGCCAGGCGTGGGCCAAGAACGTGGGTTGGCGCATCGACTACCAGATCGCGACGCCGGCGCTCGCTGCGGCCGCCAAACGCTGCGCGATCTACAAGGAGCAGCGATTCTCAGACCACGCGCCGCTCACAATCGACTATGACTACGCGCTGGCTTAGCGGGATCCGGCCGTATCTCGAGCCCGCCCCGCTCGCAGCGCTCTTCCTCGGTATCTCGTCGGGCTTCCCGTTCGCGATGATCGGCGCCACGCTCACGACGCGGCTTGCACAACACGGCATAACGAAAAGCACCGTGACGGCTTTTGCGCTGACTTTCCTCGCCTACAACCTCAAGTTCCTCTGGGCGCCGCTGATAGACCAGGTGCGACTGCCGTTCATCGGCCGTTTTGGGCAGCGGCGAAGCTGGCTGTGGGTGACGGGCGTGCTGGTCATGGCGGCCGTGGCTTTCCTCGGGGCCGCCGATCCGGAAGGCGCTCTTTATCTCGTCGCTCTCGCCGCTATTGCGGTCGGTGTGGCGGGGGCCACTTTCGACATCATCATCGACGCCTACCGCATCGAGCTGCTCGAACCGCGCCAGCTTGGCGTCGGATCGGGTATGTCGCAGTACGGCTGGCGCATCGGCGCATCGGCTGCGGGTGGGCTTGCGCTCGTCCTGGCGGTGCGTTTCGGTTGGGGCGTGGCGTACTTCGCATGCGCCGTATTCGCGCTCCCGGCCATGCTCGTGGGCGCCGTGATGGGGGAGCCGACTCGCCACCGCCCGCCGGCCAAGCCGCACGGCGCGGCCGAGGCTCTCATTGCGTACTTCAGCCCGCTTGTTGAGTTTCTGCGGCGGCAGGGGGCCGTGGTGGTGCTCGTCTTCGTGCTCATCCACAAGATCGGCGATACGCTCGCCAACTTAAGCCTGCGCCTGCTCTTCCAGGACCTGGGATACACCAACGACGAGGTCGCGTTTTACGACGTCGGCATCGGCTTCGTCGCCCTGCTGATCGGCGTCTTCGTCGGCGGGATCCTGTACACGCGGCTTGGCATGAAACGCTCAGTTCTCATCAGCCTGATCCTGATGGCCGTCTCGAATTTGAGCTTTGCTGCGCTCGCCGCCGTCGGGCACATGAACCTCGGGATGGCTGCGGCCGTCGGTTTCGAGAATTTCGCGAGCGGCATAGGCGGTGTCACGGTCGTCGCGTACCTGTCGGCGCTGTGCAACCTCCGCTTCACGGCGACGCAGTATGCACTGCTATCCGCACTTGCGAGCATCGCCGGCCGCGTTCTCACGGGAACCAGCGCCGGCCGGCTGATCGAGGCCGTCGGCTACGTCAACTTTTACGTCCTGACGACCGTCGTTGCGTTGCCCGGCGTCGTCGTCTTCTGGCTGATGATGCGTTCCGGCCTCGCCGATGTGTCGGTGGCCTCAGGTGACAAGGAAGAACCGACGAGAACATAGGGGTGTGCTGTCCGCACACCGCGGTTCGTCTTCGACGCGTTCAGGATGCAGCCTTCGGTTTGGACCCGTTCCCGAAGTGGTAAACCGCCAGCGCCCCGAGCAGATTGGGTAACAGCGTGACGGGCCGGCCGCGCGTGAGGAGCTTGCGCTCGACGACCCGTATCTCACGCTCGCTGCAGAAGCGCTCGAAATCCGCGACCGTACAGAGATGGACATTGGGCGTGTCGAACCACTCGTACGGCAGATTTTCCGAAACCGGCATGTGACCTTTCAGCACCTGCAGCCGGTTCTTCCAGTAGCCGAAATTCGGAAACGTGACGATACCTTCGCGCCCGACACGCAGCATTTCCCGCATGATGATTTCGCTGTTTCGCATCGCCTGCAGGGTCTGCGACAGCACCACATAGTCGAACGAATTGTCCTCGAAGCCCGAAAGCCCGCGCTCGAGATCGCTTTGTACGACATTGACGCCGTTCCTCACGCACGCGTGCACGCTGTCGTCATCGATTTCCACGCCATAGCCGCGGATGCGGCGCGTTTCCTTGAGATAGCGAAGCAGCGTTCCGTCGCCACAGCCCAAGTCGAGCACGCTCGATTCGAGCTTGACCCACCCGGCGATCGCCGCAAAGTCCGGGCGGTGGCGGCCCATGCCGTTGCCGTTGGTCATGCTACCGACTCGCGTCCGATCCGGTCGAAATAGGCGGCGACCAGCCGGTGATACCGCGCATCGTCGAGCAGAAACGCGTCGTGGCCGTGCGGCGCATCGATTTCGGCGTACGTGACGTCGCCTCGGTTATCGAGCAGCGCTTTGACGATTTCACGCGAGCGCTCCGGTGAAAAGCGCCAGTCGGTCGTAAAGGAGACCACGAGAAAAGCCGCACGCGCTGTTGCAAGCGCGCGGCTCAAGCTCCCGCCGTGCTCGAACGCCGGGTCGAAGTAGTCCAGCGCCTTGGTGATGCGCAAATACGTATTGGCGTCGAAGTACTCCGAAAATTTGTCGGCCTGATAGCGCAGGTACGATTCGATCTGGAATTCACTCTCGAAAGAGTACATGGGCTTGCCGTCCTTCAGCTGGCGCCCGAACTTGCTCGCCATCTCGTCGTCGGACAAATACGTGATGTGTCCCACCATCCGTGCGACTCGCAAACCGCGCTGCGGCCGGGTGCCGTGCTCGTAGTAATCGCCGCCGTGAAAATCCGGATCGGTGATGATGGCCTGGCGCGCGACCTCGTTGAACGCGATGTTCTGCGCAGAGAGATTCGGCGCGCACGCGATCACGAGCGCGTGTCGCAGCTTGTCAGGATAACTGATCGTCCATTGGAGCGATTGCATCGCGCCCAGGCTCCCGCCCATGACCGCCGCGAAGCAGTTGATGCCCAGCCAGTCGGCCAGGCGTGCCTGTGCGGCGACCCAATCCTCGACCGTGATGACCGGAAAGCTTCCGCCCCACGGCCTGCCGGTGCGGGGATCGATACTGCACGGCCCCGTCGAGCCGTGACAACCGCCGAGGTTGTTTACGCCGACCACGAAGAAACGATCGGTGTCCACCGGCTTGCCGGGCCCGATCATGTTGTCCCACCAGCCGACGTTCGCCGGATCGTCGGCGTACCACCCGGCGACATGGTGCGACGCATTGAGCGCGTGGCAGATCAGTACTGCGTTCGAGCGCTCGCTGTTGAGCGAGCCATACGTCTCGAATGCGAGCTCGTACTCATCGATTACCGCACCGCTTTTCAGGCGCAGGGGCTCGGTAAAGCGCGCGACACGCGGCGTCACGATGCCGATCGAGCGGCTGTCGGGCGAGTTGGCGGTTATCGTGTCCATAAAAAGCAAAAACCCGGTGCGCTTAAAGCTCCACCGGGTCAGAGATTGCACCTCATCTCTTTAGCCGGATTTATTACGCGCCCGCAAGCTGAAATCAAATCGGCGCCGCGCTTCGTGACTTCCAAACGCACGGCTATGGTAACAAGCGTCAGTCGTGCTGATCAAGCCGCCGGGGCGTGGGTGCCGAACGCCGGGAAGCCCACAGGGGCGAACCCAAGTGAACTTTCGGCGCTCAGGCGTTCAGCCGGTCGAGTAGCGTACGCAGGCGATCTGGATCGCTTTCCCGCAACATGCGCCGCGCGAGCGGCTGCGCCTGCTCGACGCTCGACTGGAGGATGCGCTGCTTGACGTCGAGCAGGTGAGCCGAGTGCATCGAATACTGACGCAGGCCGAGTCCCAGCAGAAGGCGCGTGAGCGACAGGTCGCCGGCCATTTCACCGCATAGCGCAACAGGAACGCGCGCTTTAGCTGCGGTCCTGAAAATGTGCGCGAGCAGCGACAGCACTGCGGGATGCAGCGGATCGTACAGATGAGCGACGGCGTCGTCGGTCCTGTCGACTGCGAGCGTGTACTGGATGAGGTCGTTGGTGCCGATGGAAAGAAAATCGAGCTTGCGCGTGAATATACCGAGTGCGAGCGCCGCCGCGGGGATTTCGATCATGCCCCCGATGCGCACGTCGCGGTCGTAGGGAATACCTTCGGCGTCGAGGCTTTCCTTCGCCTGCGCGATCAGCTGCAGCGTCTGGTCGATTTCCCGCGAGCTCGCGAGCATCGGGATGAGGATATTCACTTTGCCGTAGCACGCCGCGCGCAGCAACGCGCGCAGCTGTATCAGGAAGCGCTGCGGGTCGATCAGGCACAAGCGGATCGCGCGCAAGCCGAGTGCCGGGTTCGTGATGTAGCGCTGCGGGTCATCCGTACTCTTGTCCGCGCCCAGATCGTACGTGCGGATCGTGACCGGCATCCCTTCCATTTCCCGCGCCACGCGCCGATATGCTTCGAATTGCTCGTCTTCCCCCGGCAGCTCGTTGCGGTTGAGAAAAAGGAATTCGCTCCGGAAAAGACCGATACCCGTCGCGCCGTTTTCACGCGCCTGCACGACATCGTCGGGCAGCTCGATGTTCGCGTGAAGCTCGATACCGGATCCGTCCAGCGTCATCGCGGGCGTGTGGCGCAGGCGCTTTAACTTCTGCCGCTCAAGGTCGAACTGATGCTGACGAAGCTGGTACTCGGCGAGCGCCTGGTCGTCGGGATCGACGATGACGACGCCTTGTGTCCCGTCGACGATGACGACCTCGTTCTCGCGGATGAGCTGGCGCGCGTGGTGCAGAGCGACGATCGAAGGAATATTGAGGCTGCGCGCCACAACGGCCGTGTGCGAGGTCGTGCCGCCCAGGTCCGTGATGAAGCTGGCGAAGTGATGTTGCTTGAACTGCACTACATCGGCCGGCGACAGATCGTGCGCGACGAGTATCAGCTGACGCCCGTCGGCTGTCTGCGGCGGGGTATAGCCGGGATGCCCGAGGAGCGACTTCATTACGCGCTCGACCACCTGGCGCACGTCGGTGCGGCGTTCGCGCAGATAACTGTCCTCGATCTGATCGAACTGGGCGAGCAGCGCATCCATCTGGATCTTCAACGCCCATTCGGCGTTGCACTGCTCGTTTTCGATGATTTTGCGCGGTGCCGCTGAAAGCATCGCATCGTTCAAGATCATCAGATGGACATCGATGAACCCGACGAACTCGGCGGGCGCGGTGGCGGGCACGCTCGCGCGAAGCCGCTCGAGCTCGCCGCGCACGCTGGCGACGGCGGCATCGAAACGCGCGAGCTCCTCCGGGATCTCGGGCGCGGGCACGAGATAGTGGGCGGCTTCGAGCTTCGCGTACGAAATGAGATGGGCATGGCCGATGGCGATGCCGCCCGAAACCGGAATGCCATGTAGGGCGAAGCTCATTAGGTTAGGAACTCTCGAGCTGTTGCTTTCAGTGCCGTGCCTGATGCAGACGGAAGTGCGTCCATGCCCGTTCCGTGCCTAGACGGCTCGAGCGCTCGTTTTATTCGTTCTCGCCGAAGCGCTCCGCGATCAGAAGCTCGAGCGCGCGCAGCGCGTCCTCTTCGTCAGCGCCCTCGGTCTCGATCAGTATCGTCGAGCCTTTCGCCGCGGCAAGCATCATGACGCCCATGATGCTTTTCGCATTCACGCGCCGGCCGCTGCGGCTCAGCCAGACTTCGCTCCTGAACCGGCTGGCCGTTTGCGTGAGCTTGGCGGAAGCGCGCGCGTGCAGCCCGAGCTTGTTGACGATTTCAACTTCCCGTTGCTGCATTATGAAGCGCGAGCGGCGGTATGCGCAGAACGCCTTCACAGCCGCCGCTGATCGCCTTAGTGATCAGCGTTGCCAGCGTTTTTTCGCGGTACGTGAGGGCGCGTATGAGCATCGGCAGGTTTACGCCGGCCACGCCTTCGACGCGGCCCGGAATGAGCAGCTTCGCGGCGATATTGGAAGGAGAGCCGCCGTACATATCGGACAGTATGAGGACGCCCTGGCCCCCGTCGAGCTCCTTGATCAGCGAGCGCGCCTGGGGGAGGAGCAGCAGCGGATCGTCCTGGGCCGTGACGCCGAGCTGCCGCAGCCGGGGCGGGCGCTTGTTGAGCACGTGGCTGGCGCAGTGAATCAGGCTCTCGCCGAGCGTGCCGTGAGCGATGATGAGGATACCGATCATAGCGGGGTTAGACCGTCACGAAGACGCAGCATTCTACGCTGCGGCAGTGCAGCGGAAAGGTCCACGGCACTCCTTTGCTTCGCTCCGGGCGCAACCGCTTAGGGGGCTCCCGCCGCTACATACTCTTCTAAAGCGTCGACCATGATGCCGGCGACGTCGCACTGCGTCTGCTGCATGATCTCCTGAAAGCACGTGGGGCTGGTCACGTTGACTTCGGTCAGGTAATCGCCGATCACGTCGACACCGACGAGCAACAAACCGTCCGCATAAAGCTGCGGCCCCAGGGCTTCGGCAATAGTGCGGTCCCGGGCGGTCAGCAGGCGCGCGATTCCCGTGCCACCCGCCGCCAGGTTACCGCGCGTTTCGCCGGGTTTGGGTATACGCGCGAGGGCATACGGGACTGGCTTTCCGGCGATCAGGAGCACGCGTTTGTCCCCGTCCGCAATTTCGGGAATGTAGCGCTGGGCCATGATCGTGTACTGACCGCATCCGGTGAGCGTTTCCATGATGACGTTGAGATTCGGGTCGCGCTCATGCACGCGGAATATCGAAGCGCCGCCCATGCCGTGCAGCGGCTTGAGGATCACCTCGCGGTGCTCCGCCAGGAAATCGCGGATGAGGTCCTGCCGGCGCGTCACCAGCGTTGGCGCGATGAATTCGCCGAAGCGCGCGATTGCCATTTTTTCGTTGTGATCCCGAACGGCGCGAGGGCGATTGACGATACGCGCACCCTGCGTCTCCGCGAGCTCGAGCAAATACGTGCTGTACACGTACTCCATGTCGAAAGGCGGATCCTTACGCATGAGGACGGCGTCGTAGTCTTTGAGCGGCGTCTCGCTCGGCGGTTCGAGGAGATACCACGCTTTGCCTTGCTCTGGCGTGAGGTGAAGGCGGCCCGCATATCCGGACACCACACTTTTGTGCCACGCGAGATCGTGCTGATGCAACGCGTACAGCTCATGGCCGCGACGGGCGGCTTCGCGCATGATCGCGTAGGTCGTGTCCTTGTAGATCTTGAGCTCGTCGAGCGGGTCGACGATGAAGGCGAATTTCACTCGCTTCAGGTAGCGGCGACTCGAGGCGCTTCCGCGAGCGCAGATTCGGTGCGCTCGAGCTCGATCGCTGCCGCAAGCAGCGCGAGGCGGGCAATGACGCCATAAGCGTAGAAGCGGTTCGGAGGACAGCCCGGGTCGTCGGGATCTGGCGACGAGCACGGCGCTGCGAATGCAAGCGGCGCGAAATGCATGCCGGGCGCGTTCAGATTTTCGTTTGCGCCGCGCTCGGTGTGAACGCGGTAGAAGCCGCCGACCACGAAATGATCGATCATGTAGACGACCGGCTCGGCCACGGCGTTATTCACCGTCTCGAAGCTGTACACGCCTTCCTGCACGATAACGTCGTGGACTTCCAGACCTTCCTTGACGACCGCCATCTTGTTGCGCTGGCGGCGGTTGAGCCCCCGCACTTCCGACGCATCCTTCACGCTCATGATGCCCATGCCGTAGGTGCCGGCATCGGCTTTGATAATGACGTAAGGCTCGGCGTCGATCGAGTACTCGCGATACTTCGCACGCACGTTGTCGAGAATTTCGGCGACATAGCCTTCGAGGCACTCTTCGCCTTTGCGCTCGCGAAAATCGATGCGGCCGCACTTTTCGAAATACGGATTCAGGAGCCAGGGATCGACCCCGATCACTTCCGCGAAATCTTCGGCGACCTGGTTGTAAGCTTCGAAATGGTTCGACTTGCGGCGCACCGCCCAGCCCGCATGCAGCGGAGGCAGCACGGCCTGCTCGACGTCGCGCAGTATGTCGGGTATGCCGGCCGACAGATCGTTATTGAGAAGAACCACGCACGGCTCGAAATCGCCGACCATCAGCCGGTTGCCTTTACGCTGGAGCGGTTCGAGCGTGAGATTCTTGCCGTCCGGAAGTTTAATCTCGGTCGGCGCCGTGACATCCGGCAGGAGGCTGCCGATCCGCACCTCCATTCCGGCGTGGCGCAGGATACGCGCGAGGGTGGCGACGTTCTGCAGATAAAACTGATTGCGCGTGTGATTTTCCGGCACGAGCACGGCGCCGCGCGCATCGGGACAGATTTTTTCGAGCGCGGTCATCGCCGCCTGCACGCACAGCGGTTGGAACTCGCGATTGAGATTGTTGAAACCGCCCGGAAAAAGGTTCGTATCGACGGGAGCGATCTTGAATCCGCTGTTGCGAAGGTCTACGGAACAGTAGAACGGCGACTCGTGTTCCTGCCATTGTCCGCGCAGCCAGTGCTCGATGACCATTGTCGCGCTGAGGAGCGTGCGCTCGAGCTCCGGCAAAGGTCCGGACAGAGCAGTCGTGAGATTCGGGACGGCCAGGGAGGGTTCCATCGGCGTATTCTACCGCCCAAAAAACGAAGGGCGCCCGGAGGCGCCCTGCCGCGGCATAGAACCTTTGCGGAGCGCCGCTGAAGCGACGTCCGCCGCCGCGGCTTCGATGAACGAACAGAGGGAAACCCAAGGTTTCCCTCCGTAACCTCCCTTCCTTGAAATCGGTTGGGAACAGGGGTACAGAGGCCCTGGGTTCCCGTCTCTGTGGCTTTACCGGTCGTGCAGCACGGCGAACGTGCTTATCAAGTGTGATAAGCCGTTTCGCCGTGTGAGCGCACGTCGAGTCCCTCGCGTTCCTCTTCCTCGCTCACGCGCAATCCCACCAGCATGTTGGCGATGAGGTAAGCGACCCAGGCGACGACCGCAGTCCAGATGATCGTCACGCCGATCGCTTTGGCCTGCGTAAGCACTTGCGAGGCGATCGAATACTCGCCAGCCGTAATCACCTTGGCCGTGACCCAATCGGTGACATACCCGGGTCCGCCGAGCGCAGGCGAACAGAACACGCCGGTCAGGAGCGCACCGAGTATCCCACCCACCGCGTGCACGCCGAACACATCGAGCGAATCGTCCGCGCCGAGCATGCGTTTCAGCTGATTGACCCCCCACAGGCAGACGAGCCCCGCGGAAAGACCGATCACGAACGCACCCGGCACTCCGACGTTACCCGCCGCAGGCGTAATCGCTACCAGGCCCGCTACTGCGCCGGACGCGGCACCCAGCATCGAGGGTTTGCCTTTGATGATCCATTCGCCGAACGTCCAGGCCAGAACGGCACAGGCGGTTGCGAGGAACGTGTTGATGAACGCGAGCGCCGCCGAGTTGCCGGCTTCGAGCGCGGAACCGGCATTGAAGCCGAACCAGCCCACCCACAGCAGCGACGCGCCGATCATCGTCATCGGCACATTGTGCGGCGTCATCGCTTCCCGACCGAAGCCGATGCGCTTGCCAACCATGTAGGCGCCGACCAGCCCGGCCACACCCGCGTTGATATGCACGACGGTGCCGCCCGCAAAGTCGAGCGCGCCCCATTGCCAAAGCAGGCCTGCTTTCGCGTTGAGCGAATCGACGAGCTTCGGATCCGTATACGCGTCCGGACCGGGCCAGAACCAGACCATATGCGCGATCGGCGCGTACGCGAAGGTGAACCAGATCACCATGAAGACGAGCACGGCTGAAAACTTCATGCGCTCGGCGAAGGCACCGACGATAAGGCAGCAGGTGATGGCAGCGAAGGTTGCCTGGAACGCGACGAACACGAGCTCAGGCAGCACCACACCTTTACTGAACGTCGCCGCCGTTGCGAATTCCCCTTTCGCGGCGTCGAAAGTGCCTGAGAGGAACAGTCGATCGAGGCCTCCGAAGAACGCGTTACCTTCTGTGAAAGCGAGGCTGTAGCCATAGATGCACCACAGCACGACGATCAGCGAGAAGGTGACGAACACCTGCATCAGCACGGAGAGCATGTTCTTCGCCCTCACCATGCCGCCGTAGAAGAGCGCCAGGGCAGGGATACTCATCATGAGCACGATCGCCGTGCATACGAGCATCCAGGCAACATCGCCCTTGTTCGGCGTCGGCGCGGGTGTAGCCGAGGGTGCGGCAGCCGCGGCCGCGGGCGCCGCAGTCGCGGGAGCCGCGGCAGGCGGAGCCGGGGTTGCCGGAGCCGCAGCAGCAGGAGACGGCGCCGGCGCCGTGGCAGCCGGTGTCCCCGCCGCCTTATCCTGAGCGTATGCGCTCAGCCCCGCCAGCGCGAACGTAAAGAACAACGCCAGGATGGCGATAGGTTTTTTCATGGTGTTCTCCTTACAGCGCTTCCGCGCCGGTCTCGCCGGTTCGGATGCGTATGACTTGTTCCAGATCGAAGACGAAGACTTTGCCGTCGCCGATCTTCCCTGTATTGGCCGATTTTTCGATCGCCTCGATCACCTGCTCCAGCATCTCGGATTTGATCGCCGCTTCGATTTTGACCTTGGGCAGAAAATCGACCACGTATTCCGCGCCGCGATAAAGCTCGGTGTGGCCTTTCTGCCGCCCGAAGCCTTTGACTTCGGTGACGGTGATACCCGTCACGCCGATGGCGGACAGCGCTTCACGCACCTCGTCGAGCTTGAAAGGCTTGATGATTGCCGTAACCAGTTTCATTGGTGCTCCCCGTTGAAGAAGAACCGGGGCACATCGCCCCGGTCCTCACGCACTAGAAAGTTTTCTGCACGTATACCGTGCCGGTGCCCTTGGCGATGTTGCGTGGGAACGGTCCGGGTAATCCTCCGGGACCCACATCCGTCGCTGAGCCATAGCCGAGCACGTTGGCGTCGAACGCTTTGCTATAGAACGCGCCGATCGTGAAATCCTTCGGCAGGGCGTAAGAGGCGCCGAGCTTCACGTCCTTGTAGCTGTACAGCGTGTCGTTATCGGGCGTCAGGCCGCCGTAGCCTGCCGCGAAGCCCACGTTCCGGGGGTCGGTGCCGCGGTATTTCTGCCAACCCCAATGTGCCATCAAGGTCACACCGGTGAGCTCTTTTGCAAAATCGCCGAGCGGCACGTTGGCCGAAAGGTCGAAGTACAGTGTGCCGCGGCTGTCGAGCACGCCGAAGGTCTTGTTCAATATGCTGTAGGAGAGCTTCGCGGTGATCCATTTCCAGCCGCCGCCCGCATACAACTCCCACGTATTGGCTTTGGGCACATTGTTGAAAGGCGGCGCCAACACTGCGAAAGCCGGCTGTATCTTGCCCGGATACCAGTAATAAAGCGTGCCCAAGTCGTAGCTGAAATCGCCGACGTTGCCTTTGTAGCCGCCGAAGAAATCCCATTCGAGACTGCCGCCCTGTCCGTAGGTGCCGCCCGTGACGACGCCAACGCCCGGCACATTCACCGAGGCGTTCTCCTTCAACCAGCTGATGTTCGAGGCCCAGGTCCCGGCGTAAAAACCGCTCGAGTGGGCGTAGTCGAATCCGCCCTGGAGTGCGGGGTCTTTGTTCGTTTGCGTCAGCCCGCGAAAGATGTACTGACTAAACAATCCAATGTTGCCGGTGAACGTATGCTCGGGTGTTGGCGCAGGCGCCGGGTCTGCAGCCAAAGCGATCGCGGGAGCGAAAGTCGAAGCAAAGATTCCCGCCATCACGGTTTTTCTGAACATGTTTATTTCCCCTTTGAGGTCGTGTATCGGTACGTGCGCGCCCGATTCAGCACGGATCATGCCAATGAAAAGCACACGTGCGATCAGTGGGTTATGACGATAAGGCGCCGTTTTAATGCACGCCCTGCACTAATGTGATGCGCCAACCCCGCGCCGTGCACTACCAAGGTGCGCGCGCAAACGTCAGCGTTTTCCGGGAGCGCCGGGAAAAGAGGGATATGTGCTGTGGGACAATGGGTGCGCCAGTCCCTGCTTCCGCGTCCATGGATCGCAAAATACTCGACGACATCAACGAGCGGCTGCGCGAAGTGCTTGCGCAAAGTCCCGCGGCCGATCTGGAGAAAAATATGCGCGCGATGCTGAACGGCGTTTTCGCGCGCCTCGATCTCGTCACGCGCGAAGAATTTGACGTACAACGCCAGGTGCTTGCTCGCACGCGCGAAAAGCTCGAGCGCCTGGAGATCCAATTGAGCGAGCTCGAAGCCGCCTCGCGTACGCGTCACAGCGAGTAGCGCGCGGCATCGCGCGCGTCGCAGTATCCCTCTTTAGTAGTACGTCCCTCTTCGTCGGTCCCGGCGTTAAGCGCGTATCGAAACTCACCGATACGCCACGTCATGGCGCTTGCCGTGCTACACAGCCGCGCGCTCGCCGGCATGCACGCCCCACCCGTCACGGTGGAAGTGCACCTCGCGAACGGCCTGCCCAGCTTCACGATCGTCGGCTTGCCCGAGGCCGAAGTTCGGGAGGCGCGTGACCGCGTACGCGCCGCGCTCCAGAACGCTCGTTTCGAGTTTCCGGCACGTCACGTCACGGTGAATCTCGCGCCGGCGGATCTTCCCAAGGAGTCGGGCCGCTTCGACCTGCCGATTGCACTGGGCATACTGGCCGCGACCGGCCAGTTGCCGGCCGAGCAGCTGGGCGAATTTGAATTTGCGGGCGAGCTCGCGCTCGCGGGAACGTTGCGGCCTGTGCGGGGCGCGCTCGCCATGTCGGTCGGTGCACGCACGGCCGGCCGCGCCTTTATTCTGCCGGCCGAAAATGCCGCGGAAGCCGCGCTCGTCGAGGGCGCAGTGGTCTACGCGGCGCACAACCTCCTCGAAGTCTGCGCGCACTTTTGTGGCCGGGACAGGCTTGCGCGTTACGCCGAACGTCCTACGTACGCACCGGTGCAATACGCCGATATGGCCGAAGTCCGGGGACAGGCACACGCGAAGCGTGCGCTGGAAGTCGCCGCTGCCGGGGCTCACAGTGTCCTGATGGTCGGCCCGCCCGGCACAGGCAAGACCATGTTGGCATCGCGACTGCTCGGCATCCTGCCGCCGATGACCCACGATGAAGCGCTTGCTGCCGCCGCCATTCAATCGCTCGGCACGCGAGGTTTCGATGTCTCGCGCTGGCGCCAGAGGCCTTATCGCGCACCGCATCACACGGCCTCGGCGGTGGCGCTTGTAGGCGGTGGCAGCGAGCCGCGGCCGGGCGAGATCTCAATGGCGCTGCACGGGGTGCTTTTTCTGGACGAATTACCGGAATTCGAGCGGCGGGTGCTCGAAGTCTTGCGCGAACCGCTCGAGTCCGGCCGCGTCAGCGTTTCGCGTGCGGCGCGGCAGGCTGAGTTCGCCGCGGAGTTTCAGCTCATCGCCGCCATGAACCCGTGTCCGTGCGGCTTTCTTGGCCATCACGCGCATCGCTGCCGGTGCACGCCGGATCAGGTGAGCCGGTATCGTTCGCGCATTTCAGGTCCGCTACTCGACCGCATCGACGTGCAGATCGAAGTGCCTGCCGTTCCGCCGGAGGAGCTCGTGCGTGCCGCGTGCGGAGAAAGCTCGGCGGCGATTCAAGCCCGCGTGACGGAGGCGCGGGCGCGGCAACTCGCGCGTCAGGACAAAGCGAATGCGCGGCTCACGCCGCGCGAGATCGATGTGCATTGCGCGCTCGATGCGAGCGCAGAGGCACTGCTTCAGCAGGCCACGCGGCGGTTGGGAGTCTCGGCTCGCGGATACCACCGCATCCTCAAGCTCGCGCGCACCATCGCTGATCTTGCCGGTACCGCGCGCGTGGCTGCGGCACACGTGGCCGAAGCCGTGCAGTATCGGCGCTTCGACCGCGCATGATATCGCCGCGACGTACAGGCGTACTCGTCGGGCAGCGTAGGCGGTCGCTTTGCCTTGACTTTCAAGGGGGTCTCAACCAAACTTCGCGCAACTTCAGAGGGCGGAAATATACGACACGCCGCAATGCTCAGTCCCATCACGTCCACCCAGGACCGGATCGTCCCGCTCGAGGCCGATCAGATCCTCGAGAGCATCAGCGATGCATTCGTCGCCGTCGATCGCGAATGGCGCTTCACCTATCTCAACGCTAAAGCGGAGCAAGTCTTCCGGATGAAGTCCCGGCGGCTGATCGGCCGCTATTGCTGGGACCTCTTTCCCGAAGGAATACGTACCGAAGGTTATCGCCGCCTCCACGAGGCGATGGCCGAAGGCAAATCGGTCCACTACCTCGAATATTCCCTGCGTTACCGCATCTGGTACGAGGTCACCGCCTATCCGCACGCGAATGGGCTCACGATTTACTTCAGGGATGTCACCGAGCGTATCGCGGCCGAGCAGAAGCTGCGACTGCACGAACGTGCAATCGAGGCGAGCGTCAACGCGATCATCATTACGAACGCCCGCCGGCACCAGTACTCGATCGTCCACGTGAACCCGGCATTCGAGCGCATTACCGGGTATTCCGCGAGTGAGGTCATCGGCAGGAACTGCCGCTTTCTTCAGGGCGAAGACACCGATCAGCCGGAGCTCGAAGTGCTCAGGGCCTTGCTGAGCGGGCACAAAGAAGGGCGCGTCGCACTCCGTAATTACCGCAAGGACGGGTCGCTCTTTTTCAACGAGCTGCACGTAGCCCCCGTGCGCAATTCCAAAGGCCATGTCTCGCACTTCGTCGGCGTGCTGAACGACATCACGCAGACCAAGCGCTACCAGCAGGAGCTCGAGCATCATGTAAACCACGACGCCCTGACAGGTCTTGCGAACCGGCACCTGCTGCAGGACCGCTTACAGCAGGCGATATTCCGCGCCGGTCGCCGCGAATTGCGTTGCGCGGTGATGTTCCTCGACCTGGATCATTTCAAGCTCGTCAACGACGGGCTCGGACATCACATCGGCGACAAGCTTCTGAAAAACGTCAGCGAGGAGCTCGCCACGCTGCTGCGTCCGGAAGACACGGTCGCGCGTTTCGGCGGCGACGAATTCGTGCTGGTCGCGACCGAGGTGCTCGATCTGAATGACGTGACCGATATTGCCGAGCGGATCATCAGCCGGCTCTCGCTCCCCGTCGTCATCGAGAAAGAGGAGATCACGATCTCGGCAAGCCTCGGAATTGCCATTTATCCGCTCGACGGCGAAACAGTGGATGAGCTCCTGAAAAATGCCGACGCAGCTATGTATCACGCCAAGGAGCTCGGACGTAACACGTTCAGTTTCTATACGAAAGAGATGAACGGCTCGATCTCCGAGCAGTTCATTATCAAATCGAAGCTCGCGAAGGCAGTGGAGCAGGGTGAGCTCACGCTCCACTATCAGCCGCAAGCCGCTTCCAAGGACGTGACGCTCGTCGGCTTCGAGGCGCTGCTGCGCTGGCATCATCCCGAGCTCGGGCGGGTTGCGCCCGACCGCTTCATTCCCATCGCCGAAGAGAGCGGCCTCATCGTGCCGATCGGTGAATGGGTGCTGCAGTCCGCATGCCGCTTCGCGACCGAGCTGCGCAAGCAGGGCAAGAGCTTCGGGCGCGTGGCGGTAAACCTCTCCGCGCGGCAGTTTTTTCAGGCGACGCTCGCGAAATCGATCCAGCGCATTCTGGACGAGACCGGCTTGCCGCCCCAGTGCCTCGAGCTCGAAATAACCGAGAGCATGATGATGGGGAACACCGATAAAGTGCTGCACATCCTGAACGAGCTGAAAGAAATGAATATACAGCTCGCAGTCGACGATTTCGGAACCGGCTATTCGAGCCTGGGCTATCTGCGCCGCTTCCCGATAGACCGTCTGAAAATCGACCGCTCGTTCATCGATGACGTGCCCAGCAGCCAGCACGATGCAACCATTACACGTGCCATCATTTCGCTCGCCCACAATCTCGGGCTGAACGTGATTGCGGAGGGCGTCGAGACGCCGGCACAGCTCGCCTTTCTCGCCGCGAATGGCTGCGACGAAATCCAGGGCTACCTGCTCAGCAAGCCGCTCGATGAGACGGCTCTGAAGACGTTCATCGAATCGAGGCAGACGCGACCCGCGGCCGCGGCGCGGAGCTTTCCGATCTAGCCGCCTTCACGCGAGCCTACTCGAGAGGTTGCTGCCTCGACGCGTGCTTTCCCATCAAATCGGCGAGCACCTGCATGAGCTCGCTGTTGATCGCGCGCTTGCTCACGAACGCCATCGCACCCGCCCTGCTCGCTGCTGACCGGCACGCGGGCTCACTGAAGGCCGACATCACCACGACCGAGGACTTAGGCGATCGTTCCAGCACGGCCCGCGTAGTCTTCAGGCCGTTGATGCCGTTTCTGTCGCCGTCTATGAGCACGATGTCGATCTCCTCCTCGTCGAGTATGTACAGGGCGTCTTCTATCGTCGCCGCTTCTCTCAGTCGAAAATTGGCAAACGATGCGCTGATGCGTTCGCAAAGAGCGCGCCGCACCGCGTGGTGGCTGTTTACTACGAGCGCAACCGGGCTGCGTGTATAGCGCGCGTTCATGCGATTTTGTACTTCCTCCCGATCGAAGCGCGGCCTCGAAGGCCACGCGGCGTTTGCGGCCGGCTGCTGAAACTAAGGTGACTTGGCTCGCGATGGTATCAGGCGAACCTTACAGTTGCTGTCAGCCGGGTCCTGACACGCTATTCGAGCGAAGTGACACCTTGTTGTATGGCGAACCGGACAAGCCCCGCCAGCTCGAAAATGCCGAGCTTTTCCATCATTCGCGCCCGGTACGTTTCAACCGTTTTGGGCGAAAGAGACAGCGTGCCGGCAATCTCGGCCACGCTGTGTCCTTCGGCAAGCAATTGCAGAACCTGGCGTTCGCGCGAGCTCAGTCGCTCCAGCGGATCGTTTGGCGTGGCGCGGTGCACAACGTGCTCGATGACGATTTCCGCGAGCTCCTTGCTGAGGTAGCGGTTGCCTCTGTTGACCGCCTGTATCGCGTCGACGACCTCCTTCGCAACCGATTTCTTGATGATGTAGCCGGTCGCCCCGGCCTGGAGCGCGCGGTAAACGTGCACCGCATCGGAGTACATGGACAACATGATGACCCGCGTCTGCCCGCACCGTTCGCGTATCAGGCGCGCTGCTTCCGTGCCGTTCAGAAGCGGCATCGCGTGATCCATCAGGACGATATCGGGCATTGCTTCGAAAGCGATGCGCACCGCTTCGCGCCCATTCTCCGCGAGCGCGACCACTTCCATGTCGGCTTGGGCAGACAGCAGATGACGCAGGCCCTCGGCGACCACGGCATGGTCATCGGCGATGAGTATGCGTATCGTCATGTTGAAGGTATCTCGACGGTGATGTGGGTGCCACCCGCGCGTGTGCTCTTGACTTCGAAGCGACCGCCGAGCGTCTCCGCGCGCTCGCGCATCGTGATCATCCCCAGGCCGGAGCGTTGGCGCCCCTCCGAATCGAGCGCGCGCTCGATGCCTATGCCGTCGTCGCTGATCGTAAGCGCGCTCTGGCCGTTCGGGTGATCGAGCTCGATGCGCACGCGCCGCGCCTGAGCATGTTTGGCGACATTGTTGAGCGCTTCCTGCGAGATCCGGAAAAGAGCTATTTCCGTATCGGAGTCGCTCCGCTCCGCGTGGTCCGTGCCGTGCACGTCGACATGAATTCCGGTCCGGTTCGAGAACTCGCGCGCGTACCAGTGCAGCGCGGGCAGTAGCCCATAGTCGTCGAGCATGGGCGGACGCAGCTCGCACATGACGTCTTCGATCGAATCGACGGTCGACTCGAGCAGCGCGGAGGAGTCGCCCAGACGCGTGCGGTGCTCTGCGTTTCCCTCGCCGCTCAAGCTGGTCCTGAGGATGTCGAGGTTGATGCTGAGCGCAGTCAGGTTCTGTCCGATGCGATCGTGCAGCTCTCGCGTAAGCTTGCGCCGTTCCGCTTCCTGCACTTCGACCAGCCGCCTGGAAAGCGCAGTGAGCTGTTGCGCCGATGCGCGCAGCGCGCCTTCGGTCTGCTTCTGTTCCGTGATATCGAGCACCGACCACAGCATGCGAAAAGGGCCGTCTCCGGAATCGGCCATCACCTCGCCAAGGCTGCGCAAGTGTCTGATGCTGCCGTCGGAACGCGTGATGCGAAACTCCTTCGTGAATGGCGCGACGTCGGATAGCGCCCGCGCCAGCGTCTGCTCCCAAACGGGCCTGTCCTCGGGATGCACGAGTTCCAGTGCGTTCTCGTATGTCGGAACGAAGGCGGCCGGATCGAACCCGTGAATCCGGTACAGCTCGTCGGACCATATCATGCGCCCATCATCAGGGCTGTACTGGCACCATCCGACATGCGCAAGCTTCTGCGCGTCGTTGAGCAGTGCCTGGCTTCCGCGCAAGCTCGCTTCGCTCTCGCGTAAATCCCTCGTGATCCTATGCGCGATCTGCACGGCGCGGCTGCGCGATGAGCCGAGCGAGAAGAGCACACCCCATAAAAGCACGCTGAATACGATACCCCCTGTCAAGACGGCCCACGGTAAAAACGCATCTACCGCGCCGATCGCCTGGTCCTTTTTCGCGGTGAAGTGTATCTCCCAGATACGGCCGCCGACGTCTACGGGCAGCACATGAGTGAAAAGCGCATTGTTCGCCTCACCGCCCGTCTGCGCCGCGTGAGCGGAAGGATTGCTGTCAAAAAGTAATCTGTCCTGGGAGTAGGGCGTTGGCGTCGCGCGCTCGCCCACGGCCCCGGCGTCGTACAGCCGAAATTCCATATAGCGCGACATCTCAGGGGTTAACGCGTACTGCATCAGCTTTTCCACGTTAAAACCCGCACCGACGGAGCCGACGTAGGCCGCACGGCGTTCCGCCACTGTGCGCGTAGGCATGCCGCCGCGGTAAACGGCAAGACGCATTGCAAGCCCCACGTATTCCTTTTCGGCTTTGATTCGAATCGGCCGGCCTGACGCGACAAGCTCACCCGTGTCGCGCGCGTCGTGTTGAAGCGCCGCGAGGCTCCGCGGATCGGTTCCGCGAACAGCCGGGTTGGCACCGAGGTCGAGTCCGAACGCAAATGCGTTACCCGCCATGGGCTCCAGATACACCAGCACGAAATATTCGGAGCGCTGGCCCGGCGGCCTGATGGAAAATCGCGGGTAGCCTTCCGATACGAAGCTCGTGTCGCGCCGCACCGAGTCGATGAACGCATCCACTTGGTCGCCCGGGATGTACGCAGCAAAGTTCACGACTTCGAACCCAGGGTAGCGTGCCGTCAAATCCAGCGATTGCACGAACCGTTGAAATTGGAGACGACTGACCGAGCTGTGCGTCGCAAAAAGGGCCCGCAAGCTGAACAGCACGTTCGTGTACGAATCGATACGGCCTTCGATCACGGCTCGGGCATCGCTCGCCTGGCGTTCGAAGCGCAGGCGCGCTATGTCTTCGACTGCGTGACGCAAAGCGGTAAATAGGAAGGCCGATGCGGCTACTCCGATCAGCGCCACCAGCCACGGCAGCAATTGCCAGCGGCGGAGCCGGCTGATGCCTGCGATTCCTTCCGTATCGGTGCGTGTCACAGTCGCGTAATGATGTCTGTATACGCATGATATAGCGACAACGCCTCATGGCGCATGCGCGCGCTGGCAAGCGAATGAAAGGCCGGATCGCTCCGGCCTTTTTTCCAGCGCTGGTTTGCTATTGCACTGCGGCCGAATCCGGCTGGGCCACGTGACCCGACTTGATCGCGGCGCTCGACCACGCGGCGCTCTCGGCTTTGATCGCGGCGCTCGACCACGCGGCGTGCTCGGCTTTAATGGCGGCGCTCGACCACGCGGCGTGCTCGGCTTTAATGGCGGCGCTCGACCACGCGGCGCTCTCGGCTTTGATCGCGGCGCTCGACCACGCAGCGTTCTCCGCTTT
>DATLEF010000040.1:0-8482 GCA_035525455.1 Burkholderiales bacterium | reverse complement strand
GATCGCATGAACGCAAAGGCAGCAGTGCAGGAAGGCCGCGCCTGGATCTTTCCGGAAGCCAACATCAACACCGACCAGATGATGCCCAATCGCGGCTACGCGCTGTCCCTCCCCGAACGGTCCAAGCTCATCTTTGCGACTTACCGGCCGGGCTGGTCGGAGCAGGTGCAGCAGGGAGACATTCTCATCGCCGGACGCAACTTCGGCGCAGGCTCCTCGCGGCCTGCCGCTGAAATTCTGCGCGTGCTCGGTATTTCTGCGATCGTGGCGGAGACGATCAGCGGTATTTTTTTCCGGAACTGCATCAACTACGCGCTGCCCGCGATGGAATGCCCGGGCGTTCTGGACGCCGCCAGCGAAGGCGACATCGTGCGCGTGGATATCGGCGAAGGCGTGTTGACGAACACGCGCACAGGCCAGACACTCCGCGGCGCCAAGATGCCTCCGATGCTGCTCGACATCATCAAGGCCGGCGGAACTTACGATCAGCTGAAACGCGACGGCTATCTCTGACGGCCGATCTCGCTGCGCTGATCGATGATGTTCGTCAGCGTGCGGCGTTGTCGCCGGGAGGAACGGCGCAAATGAAGACCAAAGTCTGCCTGTGCTTGTATGGGGCGTTCTGCCTGTGGCTTCCGGTTTCCGGCGCATCCGCGGATGCAGCAGCCGCGTATCCCGAGCGCCCCATCCGCGTCGTCGTGCCTTTCCCGCCCGGAGGCGGAGCGGATGTCACGATGCGCATCCTGAGCGACTCCCTCAAATCGCATCTCGGACAGTCGCTCGTCATCGACAATCGCGGAGGCGCGAGCACGATCATCGGCACCGATTTGGTCGCGAAGGCCAGGCCCGACGGATACACGATCCTCCTCGCCACGACGACGTTCGCGATCAATCCGAGCCTGCACGCGACGCTGCCTTACGACCCGCTGAAGGACCTCGCGCCCATTACGCTGGTGGCGTTCACGCCCTATATCCTGGTGGTTCATCCGTCGCTGCCGGTGAAGACCGTGAAGGACCTGATCGCGCTCGCGAAAGAGCGGCCGGGGCAATTGACCTACGCCTCGGTCGGCAACGGGAGTGCAACCCATCTGGCGACGGAAATGCTCGTCGCGCGCACGGGGATCAAGGTCGTGCACGTGCCGTACAAGGGCAGCAGTCCCGCGCTCAGCGATCTCATCGGCGGGCACGTGTCGATGTACCTGGGCAGCATGCCGGCGTCCGTGCCGCAGGCGCGAAGCGGAAAGCTGCGTGCGCTTGCCGTGACCGGACCGCGCCGCGCGCCGGCCGCGCCGGAGGTGCCGACTATCGCCGAGTCAGGATTCCCCGGTTACGAGTTCGCCTCGTGGTACGGTCTTTTTGCGCCGGCGGGAACGCCGCCTGCCATCATTGATCAGTTGCGCGGCGCCGTGCGCAAGGTGCTCGAGCACCCGGACATGCGCAACCGCATGTTGGCTGAAGGCAACGAAGCCGTAGGCAACGCGCCGGGAGAATTCGCGGCGATCATCAGGGCGGACATCGCCAAGTACGCAAAGATCGTGAAGGCGGCGAACATCAAGCCCGACTAGCGCCAGCAAGCGCGCTCGCATCGTCGAGCTTCTCGAGCGACCACACGCGCGCGATCAGCTCGTTTGTCTGCGCATCGGTGAGAACGTCCTCTGCAAGCCCTCGCAGCTTGTCCTCGAGCCCGGCGTCGGTCATCGGCCGCTCCAGGCTGCCGACGGCGTGCTCGATGTGTTGAGTCAACACGCGGCCGTCGACCAGCGTGACCGCGACTTCGGCCTCGTCCATCGCGTAACGTGGCTCGACCACGACTGACGTGCTCTTGCGGAGCCGGACCACCTGCGGATCTGCGATACAAACTGGAGAAAACTCCTTCACGCCGACCCGGCCGTAACGAAAAGCCGCGGCCGCCGTGTGGCCGACGCTCAGCTTCGCTTCGAGCGGACCCGCGGGATTCTCGCGTCCGGTGAGCCGCGAGACCACGGGATGAACATTGAGTTGCACCGAGCGTACTGTCTCCGCGCGCACGCCTTGCCGGTAGAGCTCGAGACAGGCATCGATCGCGGCGTGAGTCACGATGCCGCAGGGAAACGGCTTGAACGTGTTCATCTCGATCTGATACGTCGAGCCCCACCCGTCGACGACCGCATCTACATTCCGCGCTTCGCCGAACGCCGCGATGAATCCGTTCGGGCCTTCGAGCACCGTCTCCGAGCCGGTAAAGTCTTTAGCCGCGAGTAATGCCGCGGCAAGACCGCATCGCGCAGCATGTCCCGCATTCAACGCCTTGCTCATGGAGCCGCCGGTTTCGCGCAATCCGCTCGCCTGCGTCGCGGCGATGCCCAAGGCCCATGCAATCTGCTGCTTGCCGAGCCCCATAGCACGCGCGCACGCGGCCGCGGAGCCCATGCCCGCGACCGACGTCGTCGGCGACCACGCGAACTTGTACTCGGCGGCGCGCGGATCGAGCAGGCGGCACTCGAGTTCGATGCCGAGCACGAGCGCGTGCAGAAAATCGCGCCCGCTGATTGGCCTCACTTCCGAAAGCGCGAGCAGCGCACAGCCAATCGACGCCGTCGGGTGCACGACGATGCGGGCGTGCGTGTCGTCGAAGTCCAGTATGTTCGAGCTGATGCCGTTCACGAGCGCGGCGTTGAGAGCATCTAGCCTTCGGGCGTGGCCGACGAGCGTCGCCTGTGGCGGTCCCGCGAATTCGCCGATCATGGCGAGCGCGTGACCCACGGACTCGTCGCGGCAGCCGCCGAGCGCGGCACCCAGCCAGTTCAGCACCGAGCGCTTGGCTTGGTGAAACACGTGCGGCGGGATGTCCGAAGCGGACGAGGCGCTCAGTAGCTGCGCGAGGCGGCGGGTGATCGTCATGAAGCCTGCAACCGAGTGGAAGGCGCGTATTGGCCTTCGAGCCGGTTCGCATGGCGATGGACGAGTCGCCACTCGTCGTCCTCCAGCCGGAAGATGTGTGTGACGCGGTTCGACCACCGCGTCGGCTGATCCATCCCTTCCATGCGCGCCTCGAACGTCTCGATGTCCGTGGTATAGGCGAGCTCCGACGACACCACCGTGGTCACGTTCTCGTACGAGACGCTGCCGCCTTTGAACTGCCGGCCGGCCCAGTCCCAGCGCTTCGAAACGGCCTGCCAGCCTTTTTCATAGCCGCCCCAGCCATAGAAGCTCGTGGCATCGTCGGTGTGCGCATAAAGCGCCGTGATGTCCGAAATGTCGCCATTGGCGACTTTCGCCATTGCAGCGTACAGACGGGCGAGTGCGGCGGCGAAACTTGGCGCTTGCGATGTCATGATCGGGCCTCGCTGAAAGTACATTAATGATCAGACGGCGTTCCCTGCCGCATGTCCTTCGGCGGTCGCAGCAAGCAGTCCCCGCGGCAGCGCGCAGTCGCCGACGAGATGCACGTCGATACCCGCAGCACGCAGCGGCGCCGCGAGCGTGTCTTCAGGCACACGCGGCGTTGAATACGCGACGAATCCGACATCCGGGATCACGCCTGTTTCTCCGCTATAGACGTTCGCGTAGGTAAGCCTCGCGGCGGAGCTTTCAGCCCACACCGGCTCGGCCAACGGAATCACTTCGATGCGGTGCGCGAAGAAGCGCCGCGTGATCGACTGGCGCGTGACGAGCGCGGTTTTCTGCGCGATGTATTCACGCGGCGTGATCACGACGACGCGATCGAAAAGCGCCCGCAGCAGCTCCGCCGCCGCGTACGTCCCTTCGGTATGGTCCATGTCGAAAACGATCGCCGTGCCGGCGCGGGGTGCGGGCTTCTCGAGGAGGTCTTGTATTGCGCTTCGCAGGTCGGGCCACGAATGCGCGTCGCTCGACATCCGCGGGGGCCGCAGCATGCGCGAACCCGCGGCGAGAACCACCGCATGCGGCTCGAGCGCACACACGTCGGCGGCGCTCACTTCCACTCCGAGCTCGAAGCGTACGCCTGCGTCGCGTGCAGCCGCGAGTTGATATTCGTAAATAGCGCTGAGCGTCTCGCCACCCGGCAGCTGTGCGTGGAGCCGCGTCTTGCCGCCGGCTTGCGGCGAGCGACCGAATGCCGTGACCTGATGTCCGCGCGCCGCAGCGATCCATGCGGCTTCGAGGCCGGCGACGCCGATGCCGACGACGACCACGCGGCGTTTCGTGCGCGCAGGTGCCGGCCGCCAGTCGGCTTCATCGGGCTCCGCGACACGCGGATTGTTGACGCACGCGATCGGCTTCAGCTGCGTGTTGATCGTGTCCCAGCAGATATTGCAGAAGACGCAATGCCGAATCTCGCGCTCGCGATTCCGCGACACTTTCAGCGGCCATGCGGCGTCGGCGAGCAGGGGCCGGCCGAGCGCAACGAGCTCCGCGTGGCCCGATGCGATGATGTGCTCGGCCTCGGCAGGCTCGTGGATTTTGCCGACCGCGACCAGCGGCACACCGTTCAGCGCGGAGCGTAGCCCACGCTCGAGCTCGAGATGTGGCAACGGACCCGCGTGGGGATCGGGCAAGTGCCGCTCGAGGGCGAGCCCGTGCGTGCCCTGTACGAAGTTCACGTAATCGACTTCGCCCGAGCGCGTCAGCAGCGATGCGACGATTGCGGCTTCCGCCGGGCCGATGCCGCCCTGCACGTAATCGTTGCCGGGGAGCCTGAGACCCAGCAGGAAATCGCGGCCGCACGACGCGCGCACGGCACTGATGAGCTCACGCACGAAGCGCGTGCGTCCTTCCCAGTCGCCGCCGTATTCGTCGGTGCGCGCGTTCGACCACGGGGACAAGAACTGGTGAAAGAGATGCCCGTGTCCGCCGGAAATCTCCACGCCGCTGAATCCGCAGCGCTTGAGGCGCGCCGTCGACGTGGCAAAATCCTCGAGCATCGCGTGAATCTCGCTCACGGTGAGCGCGTGCGGAACGGTCCATGAAAGATCGTCCGGCAGCGACGAAGCGCCGACCGCGTGAGCGCCGATGCCGGTGTTGTGGCGGCCGCGTCCCGGATCCTGTATCTGACCCAGCAGGCGGCAGTCTTCGGATTCCACCGCGTCGGCCCAGCGCTTGAGCCCGTCGATATTGTCGTCGTTCCATCCGCGCGCCCGATAAGACACGTTCTGGTGCCTTGCCATGCTGATGGGCTCGGTCACGATCATCGCCGCGCCGCCGCGCGCGCGGGCTGCGTGATAATCGATCAACTGTGTCGTCACGCGTGTCTCAGCCGCCATGTGGGTGTTCATCGACGCGTGCACGATGCGGTTGCGCAGCGTTCTCGCGCCGAGCGTGAACGCCGAGAAAAGCGATGGGTACGGGGTCGGCGTGTTCATGTTTGCGTCTAAAGGCCGCACTGACGATACTTGACCTGTCGCTACAAGGTCAAACGAGGAGGATCAGCTGTGCACTTGCATTTGCGCTCTATAGGAATCATAACGTTGTGTCTCGCGGCGAGCACCGCAGGAGGGCAGGAGTATCCGACGCGCCTCATTCGTATCGTCGTCGCGCAGGCGCCCTCCTCCGGACCCGATCTCGCCGCGCGCACCCTCGGGCAGAAGCTCACCGAATCGTGGGGCCAGCCGGTGATCGTCGAGAATCGTCCGGGTGCGAACGGCATCATCGGCGGAGAAGCGGTGGCGAAATCAAAGCCGGATGGCTACACGCTGCTGCTCGCAGTGCCGAGCGCGGTCACGGTCAATCAGTTCGTCTACAAGAAGATGCCGTACGATCCGGTGCGCGATTTTGCACCGGTCACGCAGATCGCGACGAACACGTTCGGTGTCGTCGTCACGCGCACGCTTCCGGTGACGACGATCAAGCAACTGGTCGCGCTCGCGAAGTCGCGGCCGGGTGATTTGATTTACGCGTCCGCAGGCGTCGGCAACCTGACGCATCTCGCCGGCGAGCTTTTCTCGCAGGCCGCGGGTGTCAAAATGCTGCACGTGCCGTACAAAGGCTCGACGCCGGCGCAGGTGGACGTGATCAGCGGGCAGGCGGCGCTCATGTTCGTATCGATGCGCGGCATCGCCGAGCAGGTCGAAGCGGGGAAAGTGCGGCTGTTGGCAACGATGGGAGACAAACGCGATCCTGCGTTTGCGAAGTACCCTACGCTCGTCGAGTCGGGTTATCCCGGCCTCGTGGTGATCGGCTGGAACGGTATGCTCGCGCCCGCCGGCACGCCGCCGGACATCGTCAACAAGCTCTCGCGCGAAATCGGCCGGCATCTCAACGTCCCTGAATTCCGCGACCGCATGGCGAGCCTCGGCGCTGATCCGGCCCCCAGCACGCCGGAAGCATTCGGCGCGTTCATCAGGGCGGAAGCAGCGAAGTGGCAGAAAGTGATCAAGGCGATCGGTCTCGAGCACAGCCAGTGAAACGCATACCTATCTCATCCATGTAAAGCGGAGCCAGTGATGCCGAAAACAGCTAAGACCTACTGCACGCCCAAAGACCTCGAGTCGGAACGCAAAGCGCTCACCGATCTGCGGCGCCACATACACCAGCATCCCGAGTTGAGCCACAAGGAAGTCGAGACGGCGCGCCTCGTCGCGGAGAAGTTAAAGTCGTTCGGTTACGAAGTGACCGAAGGCGTCGGGGGCACCGGCGTCGTCGGCCGGCTCAAAGTCGGCAGCGGCACGAAAAGGATCGGCATCCGCGCCGACATGGACGCGCTTCCGATCATGGAAGAGACGGGCCTGCCGTACGCGAGCAAGAACGCGGGCGTCATGCACGCGTGCGGCCACGACGGTCACACGACCATACTGCTCGGCGCAGCGAAGCAAATCGCAGCGAAGAAAAATTTCTCCGGCACGCTGAATCTCATCTTTCAGCCCGCCGAAGAAGCCGGCATCGATTGCGGTGCGAAGCGCATGTTGAAAGACGGCCTCTTCGAGCGCTTTCCGTGCGATGCGATCTTCGGCCTTCACAACCATCCGGGGAAACCCGAAAAGACGTTTCATTTTCGCGCGGGCCCGATGATGTCGGCGTCCGACCGCGTCACGATCACGGTCAAAGGCCGCGGCGGCCACGCCGCACGCCCTCACATGACCGTCGATCCGATCGTCGCCGTCTCGAGCATCGTGATGGCGCTGCAGACCATCGTCGCGCGCAACGTCGATCCGACGAAAGTCGCCGTCGTGACCGTCGGCACGATACAGGCCGGCAAGGCGATGAACGTGATCGCGAACGAGGCGACGATCGGCCTCTCGGTGCGCTCCTTCGACGCCGATGTGCGCGAGCTGCTCAAGCGCCGCATCATCGATCTCGCGCAAACCCAGGCCGCGAGCTTTGGCGCATCGGCCGAAGTGGATTACGGCTGGGGCCATCCGGTGCTCGTCAACAGCGAAGCCGAGACTGCTTTCGCGCGCGAGGTGGCCGCGGAGCTCGTCGGCGACGAGAACGTCGGCACGATCGACATCGTCACGGGCAGCGAGGATTTCGCCTATATGCTGGAGCAGGTGCCGGGCTCGTTCGTGCGTCTCGGAAACGGCGCCGGCGAAAAAGTGCCCTTCGTCCATACGTCGCGTTACGACTTCAACGACGAGAACCTCACGGTGGGCGCGGCGTACTGGACGCGGCTCGTGGAACGCTACCTCGAGTGACCTGCCCGGAGTCGCCATGGCACAACCGTTCGTGCGGCGCGCCGTTTGCAAGCACCCATGCAAGCTTTGAAACTGGTTTTCTGCGACAGCCGCGGGACGAACTGGCGCGTTAGCATCGGCGTCACAATCATTTGAGTGGAGTCTGAAATGAAGAACCTTTCTGCTGCGGAACAGCATCGGCCCCAGCAAAACGCGCTTCTCGCTGCATTATCCGCCGCAGAGTGTGAGCGGCTGGCCGATGATCTGGAGTTGGTTCCTCTAACATTGGGCCAGGTCTTGTATGAAGCGGGGCAAACGATGAGCCACGCTTACTTTCCGCTCGACTGCGTCGTCTCTCTGCTCTATGTGATGAAAAACGGTGAGTCAGCGGAAATTGCCATCGTTGGGAACGAGGGCATCATCGGTATAGCCCTATTCATGGGCGGAGAATCAACACAGAGCCGGGCGATCGTGCAAAATGCCGGTCACGCCTATCGCCTGAAGTCGCAGGTGCTCAAGGATGAGTTCAATGGCGGGGGAGCGCTGAACCGTCTCCTGCTTATGTTCGCCTCGGCATTGATCACGCAAATGGTACAAACTGCCGCGTGTAACCGGCATCACCCGGTAGATCAACAACTATGCCGCTGGATGTTATTGAGTCTGGACCGGTTGCCTTCAACACGAATCAGCATGACCGAGAAACTGATCGGAAACATGCTCGGCCTCGGCGTCGCTGAAGTTAAGAAGGCAACAAATGTGCTGCAGAAGGCAGGTCTGATTCACTACGACGGCGGCGAGATCACGGTGCTCGACCGGTCAGGCGTCGAAAAACGTTCCTGCGAATGCTACGGCGTGGTCAAGAAGGAAAGTGACCGACTCCTTCCACTTTCCGTTGAGATAGGCCAGTGAGCATT
>DATLEF010000015.1:0-14213 GCA_035525455.1 Burkholderiales bacterium | reverse complement strand
AGCGCCGGACCGAGCAAAACGCCCATGGCCCGCAGGAATTGGGGGTCCGCGACGTCATATGCGTGTTCGACAGAGTGCGTGATTTTCTTCTCCGCCGCGGTCAGATTGAGCGCGAGCAGAATCCCGAGCCCGATGAGAACTGCTGCCGTTGCGATCATGAGGGGATGCCTGAGCCGCATTACAAAGAGTTCCGTGAGCGCAATTCGCTTAACTGGGAGCCAGTGGCAAGCGCCATGCCCCCGGCTGAGTCTCGAGATCAGGTGACGGGTAAGGGCGGCTCTGATACATAGCAGGCGATGCCTGGCTTTTCGGGGGAGCAATCCTCGTTTACACGTTTCTGGCTCGGAGAAGCGGCCAGCGTCCTCGGCCACCAGATGCTGGTGGTCGCGGTTGCGTGGCAGACCTACGAGCTCACCGACAGCGCGTTGAGCCTCGGGCTGATCGGGCTCGCGCAGTTTCTCCCGCAATTTCTCTTCACGCTGGTCGGCGGTCACGCGGCGGACCGCTATGACCGCCGCCGCATCGCGCTCGTGTGCCAGGTGGTGCAGCTCGCCCTCGCAGCGATACTCGCTGCGGCGAGCTTTGCCGGCTCGCTCACGACCTCTGTCATTTACGCGACCTCCTTCGGATTCGGAGTCGCGCTCGCGTTTCAGTCGCCCAGCGTGCGCTCGCTCCTGCCGATGCTGGTCGAACGAACCGAGCTGCCGAAACGTATAGCCTGGAGTGGTGCGACGAGAAAATTCGCGGTGATCGCCGGCCCCGGCGTAGGCGGCGTGATCTATCTGCTCGGTCCCACGCATGTCTATGCGACGTGCGTCGCGTTGTTCGCAATCGCGGGTGTGCTCCTCATCAGCGTTCGATTGCCGGGCACGCCGCGCTCTCACGCACCGGTGACGCTGCAAACTGTGCTCGGCGGGATTACGTATATCCGCGGCAATCGAGTCGTGCTGGGCGCCATATCGCTCGATCTCTTCGCCATGCTGCTCGGCGGTACGACCGCACTGCTGCCGATCTACGCGCGCGATATTCTGCAGACCGGTCCTTCCGGTCTCGGTGTGCTGCGCGCGGCGCCTGCGGTGGGCGCGATAGCGGTCTCGCTGATACTCGCGCGCGTGCCGCTTACGCGCCATGTCGGGCGCACGATGTTCGTGTGTATCGCGGTCTTCGGCGTCGCGACCCTCGTCTTTGGACTCTCGCGCTCCCTGCCGCTCTCGCTCGGGGCGCTCGTTGTGCTGGGCGCGGCCGACATGATCAGCGTCGTAATCCGCAGCTCGCTCATCCAGCTCGAGACGCCCGACGAGACGCGCGGCCGCGTCAGCGCGGTGAACTCGTTGTTTACGAGCACTTCGAACCAGTTGGGTCAATTCGAATCGGGAGTGGTCGCCGCGTTGTTCGGAACGGTGCCCGCGGTGGTGATTGGAGGCGTCGGCACGATAGTCGTCGCCGCGCTCTGGATACGCTTGTTTCCGGAGTTATATCAGCGCGACGTGCTGACAGTGCGCACTTCTTGAGGTTCGGGCCGCCACAATTTCTTCAGCAGTAGCGTGCCCACGACCAGCGCCAGAACGAGCAGCGCGGTCGAAACGATGTGACCGCGGCCGAGCTCCGCACCAGCGAAACTGCACAGGAGCGCGCTCGGTATCGTGCCCAGCAGCGAAGCGGCTGCGTAAGTCGAAAAGCGCACGTGCTTGAGCAGGCCGAGGGCAAAACCCGCGATGTCGCCGGGAAAGATGATGCGGAGCATCAGGATACCCCCAAAGCCGACCCTGGCCGGCATGCGCTGCTCGAAGCGTTCGATTGCCTGCAGCGACGTCACACGTTCGAGCCAGTCGCGGCCGCTGCGGGCAATCGCAAACGCGGCGAGGCACCCGATCCACCACCCGGCAGTCGTCAGCAGCACGGTCACCCATACGCCGTACGCGCGGGCGGCGAGCGGCAGCAGCGGAAGCGCAGAGATGGGCAGAACGGTGGAGCCCGCGAACACCGCGATGAATGCGATCGCGCCCGCGACGCTGTGCCGCTGCACGTAAGCTTCGAATTCGGTGAGGTCCCATCCGGCCTGCCAGCTGGCGAACGCTATCAAAGCGACGACCGCGACAAAACACACGCTGATCGCGGTTCTTGTGCGATTTAGCATCACGTCATCGAATTGTGCGCAGCGTGGTACTTGAACGTAAAAGGCATGGCGTGGGTGCCGTTGGGCTCGTTGACCGCGACGAGCTCGACGGCAAATCGCGTTTCCCTGCTCGCGCTTTCCTGCGCTATGTCGGAGTACACCGCCTGACCGTACAGGAGCACTTTGCGTCCGCCCGCGTGCAGCTGTGTAGCTTCCGGCTGCGAAATGAAGAGCGTCCCCGAGGTGACGGTCGAGTGCGCGCCGAGCTCGCCGCCTGCGAATTCGGCCGAGACCGGCGGCGCGAAATCGAAATCGTCCGGAAGGTGCTGCTCGAACTGACGCAGCACGGCCCAATAACGAAACCCGCGGGTCGGCGTTGCGCCTGAGTTTTGCCACACGATTTGGAAAACCCAGCCGTGCAGGTGTTGCTGGGCATCTCTTACGGGTCCTTGCAAAAATTCTTTGACGGTCACGTACGGACGCGTGTGCCGCGTCGCTGTGTCGTGGATCACCCACACCGTTTTTTCCGCAGCCTCGGCGCTGCGCCGCGCGGCCTCCGCCGCTTCCTCACTCGCTTCTATGGTCCTGCGATACGTCGCCGATTGTGTCTGATTGATCTCGGCGAGCCGTGCCATGGTCGCCGTCAGGCGCCACGCGAAGAGCGCCATGAGCAACGCGAACAGCGCGATTGCAAAATCGGTGATGCGCGCCTGGGCAAGTAAATGGCTCCACAGCGGTTCTAAGGCAGGCGGGGCCGGTGCGACAGGGGCGGGTTGCGCGTCGCGAACGGCTTCGGTTTTCGGTACCGCGGGCGCTTCGGCAGTGGGAGGTGCTGGCGCGGGCGAGGGCGGCGCTTCCTGCGCCACGGCCGCAGGCGGGCTCGCCGGCGTAAGAAGTCCTTCGGAAGCCGATTGTTGCGTGCGCGGCGCGCCTGGGGGTTCCGCTACGAGGGGAGCGCTGTTCGCGGCGCAGGCGAGCCCGTGCACGCTCGCGAGAAGAATCAGAACAACAAGCTGCTTCAAAATGTCTCCCCCATAATTGAGACTGATCGCAAAGCCGCCATTCTACGTTCGTGTACAACGGGTCGTTTTAGGTACGTGTATTGCAGTTGCCTTGGGAGGTCCGTCGGGCGCAATTTGCTCCGTCGAGCTCACGGTGTGGTCCGCCGTTTTGGACCCACTTCAAGGAAGGACCCGGCCATGTACAGTCCAGGCTCAGAAGGCAGCTTCATCGGCATCAACATCGAAGGTCTCCTGCGGCCGTGCGAGATCTATCCCGTGCGCGTCACTTGCGGACACGGTTATGTATGGGAATGGGCCGCGATCGAAAAGGCCTCGCACTCGGATCGCACCTTCGATCTGTTCTACGATTGTCTCGACGATGCGCGCCGGCATGGTTACGAGCCGCATTTCCTGGATAACGAGGAAACCGCGGATATCTCGGTCGTGCCCGTGAAGCCATCCAAACGGCACTAGGTCGCGCCGCTCGCCTTCGGCTCGGGCTGCCATTCGGCAGCCCTCAGGCCGGTGAACGATTCAGAGGAAAACCAAGGTTTTCCTCCGAAACCTCCTTTCCTCTTTCCTCGCCCCGCAATGCGATAATCGCGCTGCAACGCCCTGGCGCGTTGCGATCGAGCGCGTTCATAGCGGCGCTGCTTCAAGATGGGGAAGACGGTGGACAAGTTCGTCGGCAGCGCAAGCAAGTCCTGGAGCACCGAGTACTGGGTAACGAAAGGCGATGTCCGGCTTTACGTCTACCGCAGGTGCGCGACTGCGCCGCAGGGCTCGCATCTTCAGCTGCCGGTGCTTTTTCTAGTTCACGGCTCTTCGGCTTCAGGCCGCTCGAGCTTCGATCTCACGGTGCCCGGTCGCCAATACTCCCTGATGGAGCACTTCGCCGCGCTTGGCTACGACGTGTGGACGATGGACCACGAAGGCTACGGCCGCTCGGACACGACCGCCAGCAACTCCGACATCTCCTCAGGCGCCGATGATCTCGCCGCGGCCCTGCGCCTCGTGCAAAGCGAGACAGGGCAGGCGAAAGTCTTCATGTACGGCGGTTCCTCGGGTGCGTTACGCGCAGCGCTTTATGCGCAGCGCAATCCCGGGCGCGTGGCACGGCTGCTCGTGTCGGCGCTGGTCTATACCGGCGCAGGCTCGCCGACGCTTGCGAAGCGGCGCGAAAACGTCGAGGAATTTCGCGCCAGCGCGCGGCGCAAAGTCGATCGTGCTTTCATACACAGCATGTTCACGCGGGACAAGCCCGGAACCTCCGAAATGGCCGCGGCCAACGCTTTGGCTGACGCCGAGCTGGCATTATCCGATTCGGTTCCGACAGGAACTTATCTCGACATGTGCGTGAATCTGCCTGTCGTCGATCCTGCGCAGATCAATTGCCCCGTATGCATCCTGCGCGGCGAGTTCGACGGCATTGCCACCGAAGAAGACCTGATGGACTTTTTCGTACGGCTGCCGAGCAAAGACAAGCAGTTCGTGTACATATCGGGCCTTGCGCATGCCGCGACGCTCGGCGTCAACCGCCACAAGTTCTGGCACGCCCTGCATTCCTTCATGGCAATGCCCGAAACCCGCAGCCTGCAAAACACCTGACGTGAGCTCGACGCGACACGAAATGACCGCTGAGGCGTTGCCTGAAGCGCATACACAGCAGACGCTGAAGCAGCAGTGCCACGCGCATGTCTTGATTCTGACTCTCGTTGCCGCGGCGCTGGGCTTTCAATCGAACGCTCGCGCGCAAGCGTACCCGACCAAACCCATACGCATGCTCGTCGGATACACGCCGGGAGGTCCAACAGATCTCGCGGCGCGGCTCGCCTCACAACACTTAAGCGAAGCCCTCGGCCAGCAGGTCATTGTCGACAACCGCGCCGGCGCGGGTGGGACTGTCGCGGCTACCACGCTTGCGCAATCGCAGCCCGACGGCTACACGATTTCACTGGGGGCGAATGGCGAAATGGCGATCGCACCGAATCTGCGCAAGCAGCTGCCTTACGATCCGCTGAAGGATTTCGCGGCGGTGAGCCGCATCGGATCCGCGCAACTCGTCCTGCTCGTTCATCCGGGTGTGCCGGCCAAATCGGTCGGTGAGCTGATCGCGGCTGCGAAAGCGAAACCTGGAGCGATCAACTTCGCATCCTCCGGGACAGGCTCGACCGCGCACCTCTGCGCCGAGCTCTTCAAACACCTGGCGGCGATCGATATCGTGCACGTGCCGTACAAAGGCGCCGCGCAGGCGCTGACCGATTTGATCGGTGGTCAGGTGCAAATGCTGATCACGGGTTATTCGGCGGCGGTGCCCCAGATCAAGTCGGGCAAACTGCGCGCGCTCGGCGTGACCGGCGCGAAGCGTCTTGCTGCCGCGCCTGAGCTGCCGACGATAGGCGAGACGGTGAAAGGATACGAAGCAGTGTCGTGGTATGGCATATTCGCGCCTGCGCGCACACCTAAACCGATCGTCGATCGCCTGTATCAGGAGCTCGCTGCCATGGTCAAGCGGCCGCAGGTGATCGAGCGGCTCACCACCCTGGGCATCGAGCCGGAGGGGACCCCGCCGCACGTATTCGCCGGACAGGTGAAACAGGAAATTGTGACGTGGGGCCGCATCGTGAAAATCGCGAAAGTGCCGCTGGAATAATTGTCGGAGCGCGTGTGCCTGAATGACGAAGCGACTGATTGCCGCAGCCGTGCTGACGTGCACGATCGCTGCGTTGATGGCGGCGGCGTCTGCATCGGCGCAGGACAAATACCCGAGCCGTGCGGTACGGCTCATCGTTCCATTCGCGCCCGGCGGCGGCGCCGATATCTCGGGCCGCACGATCGCGGCCAGGTTGACCGAGCGCTTCGGCCAGCAGGTGATCGTCGACAATCGGCCCGGCGCCGGCGGCAATGTCGGCGTCGAGCTTGCATCGAAATCGCCGCCCGACGGCTACACGTTGCTGCTCGTATCGAGCAGTTACGGCGCGAATCCGAGTCTCTACAAGCTTTCGTTCGATCCGGTGAACGGCTTCGAACCGATCACGCTTGTTTCGCAGCAGCCGTTCATCCTGGTCGTGCATCCGTCGCTGCCCGCGCGCTCGGTGAAGGAGCTCATCGCGCTCGCGAAAGCTAAACCGGGCTCGCTGAATTACGCATCGTCGGGTGCCGGCGGTATCGTTCATCTCGGCACCGAATATTTCAAGAGCGTCGCGGGCATAGACATCGTTCACATCCCGTATAAAGGCGGGAACACGGCGCATAACGATCTCGTCGCGGGTTTCGTGCAGGTTTATTTCGGGACCATACTGTCGACACTGCCCGTCGTTAAATCCGGCAAGGTGCGCGCTCTCGCAGTGAGCACCGACAGGCGCAATGCGGCGCTCCCCGACATACCGACAGTCGCCGAGGCAGGTTTGCCGGGCTTCTCGTTCGGCGGCTGGTATGCTTTGCTTGCACCGGCGAAAACGCCGAAAGAAATCACGACGCTGCTCAATCGTGAAGTCGTCGCTCTCCTACAGGCTGCGGACGTTAAAGAGCGTCTCGCGGCCGAAGGCAGCACGGTCGTTGCGAGCACACCCGAGCAACTGCGGCAGCACCTGCAGCGCGACATCGCGAAATGGCAGAAGGTGGTGAAAACTGCGAACATCAGGCTCGATGCTTCACAGTAAAAAGATGAACCGCAAAGGGCACAAAGGAATCCAAAAGCTTTAACACAAAGGTCACGGAGGACACGAAGGAAAGAGCCTTTTATATATAGGTGTCTGAAGGGTCTTGAATGGTTTATTTTTTCGTGTCCTTTGTGTCCTTTGTGTCCTTTGTGACCTTTGTGTCGAAGCTTTTTCGGTTCCTTCGCGTGCGAAGCTTTTACGTAATTAAGGGGGGTTAGCAAATGAGCAAAGCGAAAGGCATCAAGGAAGTCGCCTACGTGGACGTCGGAGGCGGCGGGGGCGGCGCCGCGCACGCGCATCACAAGCACGACGCGCTGTCGCCGATGGCGTGGTTCGACTGCGCCGGCGGCGGCCAGGTCGTGGTCGAGCGCGGCATCGCGTACGTCGGCAACATGCGCAATCCGCACGGCACGATGATCATCGACGTGAAAGACCCGAAACACCCCAAGATGCTCGCCGAGATCACGCTGCCGCCGGGAACGCATTCGCACAAGGTGCGCGCGCAGGACGGCATCATGGTGACGAATCGCGAGATCCTCGGCGCGCGCGGTCTGAAGGGCGAAGTGCCGCCCGACGATTTCCAGGGCGGCCTCGGTATCTACGACGTATCGAACCCTTCGAAGCCTAAGCTCATCACCCACTGGAAGACGACGGACAAGCCCGGCCCTGCTTATGCGCGCGGCGTGCACCGCTTCGACTTCGACGGGCGCTACGCCTACATCTCCCCGACGATGGACGGCTACGTCGCCAACATCATGATGATCCTCGACCTGAAGGACCCCGCGAAGCCCGAGGAGGTCGGACGCTGGTGGATGCCGGGACAGTGGGAAGCGGGCGGCGAGAAGCCGACATGGAAAGGCGCCGCTCATCGCTGCCACCATCCGCTGCGCCACGGCAACAGACTTTATACGAGTTACTGGCACGGCGGCTTCGTGATTCTCGACATCGACGACATGACGAAACCCAAGCTCGTGTCAGCCGTCAACCAGCATCCGCCTTTTCCGTGGCCGACGCACACGTGTCTGCGCATGCCGTTCAAGATTCAGAACCGCGACATCATGGTCGTCAGCGACGAAGACGTGGTGCGCCTCGAAGGCTGCCCGCCTTATCCGGCAGCTTTCCTGTGGATCGTCGATATCACGGATGAAAAACATCCCACGGTGATATCGACGTTTCAATTGGACGACATTCCGCCCGAAGAGCAGCCGTACATGACCGGCTGCCATCAGCCGTCGGAGCAGGTGCGGATGGGAACGGAGATTCCGGTCGCGTGGTTCGCGCACGGACTGCGTATCGTCGACATCGCGAAGCCGCACGCACCCAAGGAAGTCGCGTATTTCCTGCCCGACGTGCCGCCGGGGTCGGAGCGGGTGCAGAGCAACGACGTCACGGTCGACGATCGCGGCCTCATCTATCTGCTCGATCGCGTGCGCGGCCTGCACATTCTCGAGCGAATAGGGTAAATCAGCGGCAGCCGTACGAGACGCAAAGCGGTGCGCTGAAACGCCCCGGCGTTAGGTGGATCAGTCCGGATTCGTGCGGGAATCGATCTTCAGCGCAAAGCCGTCGCCGCGCCGCGTGACCTCCTCGAGCTCGCCGAGCCACCCTCCACCCAGCGCGCGTACCACGTCGGCCACCGCCGCCCGTTGTGCGCGCAACGCGTCGACGCGGTTCAATTCCGCCTGCAGGAGGTTGCGCTCCGCATCGAGCACGTCGAGCTGGCTCGAAAGTCCGTTCTCGAAGCGGATGCGTGCAAGGCGCAGCGTGTCTGCCAGCGCCATGACGCGCTCGTTCTCGGCGGCATAGGTCTCGCGCGACCGCAACTGCGCGGAAAGCGCTTCGCGGACTTCGCCGAACGCCGTTTGCAGCGTCTTCTGGTACTGCGCCACTGCCTGGCGCTCGCGCGCGGTCACGACGTCGATCTCGCCGCGCAGCCGGCCGCCCTGGAAGATCGGCTGCGCGAGGCCGAAGGCGAGCTGCCAGATGAGCGCCGGGGCGCTGAAGAGGTCGCCGAGCTGTCCGCTTTCGGAGCCCAGAAACCCGGTGAGCGCAATGCGGGGAAAAAGCGAAGCGCGCGCGACCGCGACGCGGGCGTTTGCCGCCGCGAGCCGCTGCTCTGCTTCGACGATGTCGGGCCGCCGCAGCAGGAGGTCCGACGGCAGGCCTTCGGGAACGATAGGCGTCGGCGACTGCGACTTGTCCGAAGAGAGCGTCACCGATTCTTCGATGATCGCCTTCGGCGTGCGGCCGAGGAGGTTCACGAGCGCGATCTCCTGTGCGGTGCGGCGCTGCTGGAGCACCGGCAGCTGCGCGCGCACCACGGCGACGTCGGCTTCGAGCTGGCGCAGCGCGAAGTCGGAGATGAGCCCCGCCTCCAGACGTTTGCGCTGGAGCCCGATGTCACGCGTGCGCACCTCGATCGTGCGTTGCGTCACCGCGACCTGGCTGTCGAGCGCGAGCAGCGTGTAATACGACTGCACGATCTGGCTCACGAGCGCGTTGTGCACCGTGCGGCGTGCCGCCTGTGTCGCGAGAAGATCGGCGCGCGCCGCCCGTGTGGCGCCGCGCAGCCGCCCGAAAAAGTCGAGCTCGTAGGAAATGTTGAGTGTGCCGCGAAAGGTGTTGCGCTCGAGTGGAACGCCTGGCGGGAGTGGGAACGACGAGCGCTCCGAGGAGCGGGTCCGGTCCGCCTGCAGCTGCGCGTCGACGCTCGGCGAGAGCTCCGCCTGCGTGATACGCAGCTGCGCGCGCGCTTCCTCGATGCGTTCCGCGGCGATCGCGAGATCGCGATTGTTCGCAAGCCCTTCCTCGACGAGGCGTTCGAGCACTGGATCGGCGTAGACGGTCCACCAGTGCTCGCCCGACGCAGCCTGTCCCTGCGCCGGCACGTCTTTCCACGCCGCCGGGAGATCCGCGGCCGGTTTCTGATGCAGAGGCGGCTTCGCGCAGCCGGCGAGAAGCGTGAACGCCACCGCAATTGCGGCACCTTTAAACATCCTGGCTGCCCGGCGCATGCGGCGCGTGGTGCGGCAGGTGAGGCGCGCGCTGCTGTACTTCGCGGTGCTGCGCGGCTTCTTCCTCGATCTCCCTGGTCGAGCGCGGGTCGCTCAGGCGCCGGTCCACGATCGCGCGATAGAAAAGCGGAATGAAGAAGATTGCGAGGAACGTGGCGGCAAGCATGCCGCCCATGACGCCGGTTCCCGCGGACAGTCGGGCGCCTGCGCCGGCGCCGCTGGAAAACGCGAGCGGCGCGACACCGAGGATGAACGCGAGCGAGGTCATGAGAATCGGACGGAACCGCAGCCGTGCCGCTTCGAGCGCGGCGGCGCTGGTGGAAAGTCCTTCGCTTTTCTTCAACACCGCGTATTCCACGATCAGGATCGCATTCTTCGCGGCAAGCCCGAGCAGCGTCACTAAACCGATCTGGAAATAGACGTCATTCGTGTAGCCGCGCAGCCACACCGCGAGCAGCGCGCCGAAGGTCCCGAACGGCAGCGCGAGCATCACCGAGAGCGGCAGCGCCCAGCGCTCGTACTGCGCGGCGAGTATCAGGAACACCATGACGGCGGCGAGCCCGAGCGCGAGGATCGAGGTACCGCCCGAGCGTTTCTCCTGGAAGGACGCACCACTCCAGTCGAAGGTGAACTCGGCGGGCAGCGTATCGCGCGCGATTTTCTCCATGCGCTCGATCGCCTGGCCCGAGCTGTAACCCGGGGCCGCCGAGCCGAAAATCTTCACGGCCGGCAGGTTGTTGAAACGATCGAGCGAATCCGGGCCCGACGAGTACTTCGTCTGAACGAGAGAGGACAGCGGGACCATCGTACCTTTGTCGGACCGCACCCACACCTGGCCGATGTCTTCCGGTGTCTTGCGATAGCGCGAATCCGCCGACATCAGCACCTGCCACGTCCGGCCGTACTTGTTGAAGTCGTTGACGTAGTACGAGCCCAGGGTTGCGGCGAGCGTGTTGTAAAGCTCGTCGATCGGCACGCCCAGAGATTTGGCTTTCTCGCGATCGGTCTCTACGTAGAGCTGAGGGACGTTCGAGCGCCAGAGCGTGTTCACCATCTGGCCCTTGAACATGGGGTCCTGGGCGACCGCACCGATGAACTGCTGAGAGATCTCGGCCATGCGCTTCGGTCCGCCTTCGCCGCGGTTCTGGAGGTAGAACTCGAAGCCGCCCGCGTTGCCGAGCCCGAATATCGGCGGCGGGTTGAAGGCGAGCACCAGCGCTTCCTTGATATGCCCGGTCTTCATGAAGAACTCGCCGACCAGCGCGGTCGTCGGCACGTTGCGCTCGTCCCAGTGCTTCTGCGCGACGAAAATGGTGGCCGCGCTGTTCCGGAACGACCCGCCGAGGAAATCCATCCCCGTGAAGGCGACGACGTACTCGTTCGCGGGGTTCGACTGGATCGCCTTCAGCACTTCACCCACGACCTTGTCCGTGCGCTCGAGCGTCGCGCCGTCCGGCAGGAAAACGGCGGCGATGTAGTAGCCCTGATCTTCGTCGGGGACGAGCGAAGTCGGGACGCTGCGCCATAGACCGGCCGTGATGACCACCATGCCGAGGAAGAGGAGCGCCCCGATCGTGCCGCGTCTCAACATCCACGCGACGCCGTCGGTGTAGCGGCCGGTGACGCGAGCGAACCACCGGTTGAACCACTGGAAGAAACGACCGGGCTGGTGGTGCTCGCGCTTGAGTATCAGCACGCAAAGCGAAGGCGTGAGCGTCAACGCGACGAGACCGGAGATGACCACCGCGATCGAGATGGTGACGGCGAACTGCCGGTAGAGCTCGCCGGTCAGGCCGCCGAGGAACGCGATCGGCAGGAACACCGCGCAGAGCGTGAGCACGATCGCGATGATCGGGCTCGTCACTTCGTGCATCGCCTTGATCGCGGCTTCGCGCGCGGAACGATGCTCTTCGCGCATGATGCGCTCGACGTTTTCCAGCACGACGATCGCGTCGTCGACGACGATACCGATCGCGAGCACCATGCCAAAGAGCGTCAGCGTATTGATCGAGTAGCCGAGCGCGAGTAGCCCCGCGAAAGTTCCGATGAGCGATACCGGCACCGCGGTAAACGGTATCAGCGTCGCCCGCCAGTTCTGGAGGAAGAGGAACACGACCAGGAACACCAGAATCATCGCTTCGATGAGCGTGATCACCACCTCGCGTATCGACACGCGGACGAAGCGCGTGGTGTCGTAGGGAATGGAATAGGTGAGGCCCTGGGGGAAGCGCTCCGCCAGGCGCGCCACTTCTTTCTTGACCCGCTCGCCGGTCTCCAGCGCGTTCGCGCCCGGCTGCAGGAAAATCCCGACCAGCGTCGCGGGCTTGCCGTTGACGCGACCGATGAACTCGTAGTCTTTCGACCCGAGCTCGACTCGCGCCACGTCTCTTAACCGCAGGAGCGAGCCGTCCCCATTCGCGCGTACGATGATGTTTTCGAACTGCTCGGGCTCCGCGAGCCGGCCGCGGGTGGTGATCGTGTAGACGAGCTCCTGCGCGCTGCTGGAGGGGGCCTGACCGATCTTGCCGACCGCGTACTGCGCATTCTGTTCGTTGATCGCGCGAATGACGTCGGCGCTCGTCAGCTTCAGCTGCGCGAGGCGATCCGGACGAATCCAGATGCGCATGGCATAGTCCTTGGCGCCGAAGATCTGCACGTTCGTCGTGCCCGGAATGCGCTTCATCGCATCGAGCACGTTGAGCGTCACGTAGTTCGAGATCCGGATGTCGTCGAGGCGGTCGTCGGGCGAATAGAAAGCCAGCACCTGAAGGAACGCCGACGAACCCTTTTCGACGGTCACGCCCTGACGCCGCACTTCCTGGGGCAGCCGCGGCTCCGCCTGCTTCACGCGGTTGTTCACGTTGAGCGCCGCCTTGTCGACGTCAGAGCCGATCTCGAAGGTCACCTGCATCTCGACCACGCCCGCTGAGCTCGAGGTCGAGCTCATATAGAGCATGTTCTCCACGCCGTTGATCTGATTCTCCAGCGGCGCTGCGACGGTTTGCTCGACCACCTCGGCCGAGGCGCCCGGATAGATCGCGCGGACGGTGACGACCGGGGGCGCGATTTCGGGGTACTGGGCGATCGGCAGCACTCGCATCGACGCGAGGCCGGCGATCACGATGAAGATCGAGAGGACGGCCGCGAAAATAGGCCGGTCGATGAAGAAGCGGGAGATCATGCGATCTACTTCTTCTCGGCGGGCGCGGGTGCGGCCCCTTTGTTCGCTGCCTTGTCGGGCGCTTTGCCGGGCGGACCTTTCGCGCTGTCTTTGCCCTCATCGGGGAGTGCGGATACGACCTGCACCGGTGCCCCCGGGCCGATTTTCATGACGCCGTCGAGGACGACGTTCTCGCCGGGCCGGATCCCGGACTCGACGACCCAGCCCTCGCCGGCCCACTCGCCGACCTCGACCGGCCGCGCCTCCACTTTGCTCTCGGCGTTCACGACGTAGACGAACTTGCCCTTCGGGCCTTCGAGCACCGCGCGCTGCGGGATCACGATCGCGCTCGGGCGCACCGCGCCCTGCAGCGCAATGCGCACGAACTCGCCTGCGCGCAGCGCGTTCTCGCGATTGGCGAATTCGGCGCGCGCTTCGGTCGTCCCGGTCTGGGGATTCACGCGCACGTCGGTGAAATCGAGCGTACCGGTGTCCTTGTAGCTCGAGCCGTCGGAAAGCTTCAACGTCGTCCTGAAGCGGTTGCCCGCCGGGAGCTTCAACCGTCCTTCCTCGACCCGGCGGCGAATGGCCAGATGCTCGCGGTCCGGGATGCCGAAGATCACGTACATCGGATCGGTCTGCGTGACGGTCGTCATGAGCACATTCGGCCCCGACACGAGCGTGCCTTCGGAAATCGCCGCGCGGCTCGTCACGCCGCTGATCGGCGCATCGACCCGCGTATAGCCGAGATTCAACTTCGCCTCGCTCAACCGCGCCTGCAGGCTTTTCGTTTCCGCTTCGGCCACGCGTGCGCCCGACATTGCGTCGTCGAGCTCTTTCTGGCTGACCGCTTTTGCTTCGAGCACCGGTTTCAACCGCGCGACGTCGCGCCGCGCCTGCTCGAGGCGCGCGTTGGCGACGCCGAGGTCGGCTTCCGCGCGGGCTACCGCGACCTGGAACGGAGCGGGATCGATCGTGAACATCGTCTCGCCTTTGCGCACCGCGCCGCCTTCCTTGTAATGACGCTTCACGAGGATGCCGGTCACGCGCGCGCGCACTTCGACTTCGCGAAAACCCGCGGTCTGCGCGGTGTACTCGTAGCTGACGGGCACTTCCTTCGCCGCTGCAGTCACCACGGTTACGGCGGAGGGCGGCGGCATGCCTTTGCCATGCTGCCCGGCGTCCTGCTTGCAGCCGCCGGTGAGCAGCGCTATAGAGAAAAGAAGCGTGACAGCGATGCGTGAATGCATGAGGGCCTGC
>DATLEF010000013.1:0-24115 GCA_035525455.1 Burkholderiales bacterium | reverse complement strand
GCGAGGATTTTGTCAATCGGAAGTGAACGTGTAAGCTACAGATAACGCGATGAGCAATCTGTCCTTGTTGTGTTGATCCCAAATGTTTTCGTGGTAAGATGTGCATGGCATATCGGTTCCCCCCTTAGGAGAAAACGCATGAGACTTACGTCTGCTTTGTTAGCGGCATTAATTGCTATCTCATCATCTGCTTTTGCGCTGGAAGGCAAGCCGCCCGCTGATAAGCCTCCTGTAACTCCGGCCGGTGCGCCGCCGGGACCGCCTATATTTGTTCTTGGGCTGGTTGGTGCAGTGGTGGCGATCGCTGTTATCGCCGGTCTTGTCAACGACAATGACAATCCCGCGACGACTGGAACGCGATAAGTAATCCGCTCTCCAAAGGCCTTGGCGACATGCCAAGGCCTTTTTCATGTACGGTACAAATACCGTAGAGAGAGGCGCGATATCGTGCGATCAATTCTTGTCGGGGCTTATATCGTCGTTGCCGCACTGATGAGCGGATGCTCATCGAATATGAGCTCTGTAGTCCAAGGCGCGCGCAAAGTCATATTCCCGGACGTGGAGGTTGACGCCATCGAGTTGCGTGGCGATGTGACTTATCTGCGAGTTGTCCTCGGCCGACACGTCGCTCTGATGGGTCTGCTGGCGCTGGAGCCACACGTCAACGGACAGGTGGAAGTCTGGATAGGCGCCGGCGGTGAAGTACTGCGGTTGCAAAAGGGGCGAGTCATAGGCGCTTCCGGCTTCCCGACCGAATGGCGTCAGGTTGTACTGCCGGCATTCCCTGCCTGGGCGGCAGTCGCCCAAGCTACGCAGTCGTACGAGTGGGCACGCGTGCGCGATGTGATGCCCGGGTACCGGTCGGCCGTGCGCGACCAGCTCGTTCTGCGATCGATAGCAGTGCCGAATAGAAGTGCCATCCGTGGCTATAATCCTGAGACTTTGAGCTGGTTCGAAGAACGCGCGCATCCTGGACGTGAGGCGAGTCCGGACCTTCAGACAGCGCGGTACGCCGTCGAAAACGACGCGGGTATCGAAACAGTGGTGTACGCCGAGCAGTGTTTGTCGCGCGATGTGTGCTTCACCTGGCAGCACTGGTATGTAGCATTGCAACACGCGGCGCGCACGGCTTCGCGTCGTTAGTCGCGTCGATTGTCTGCGACCGACAATCATAAGGTCTGTCACAAATATCGTCTTTTGTGCTCCGGCTCTGCCGTTTGCCCCTAGCGTAGGGCACCGAGCCGAAGCATGAACGTCTACGCTCAGCACGAACGGCTTTTTGAGACATCTTCCGGTCAGCTTCAAACTGCATCCAAGGCATCGCGCAAGCGGGGCTTCTGCGCGCATCGCGCTCGCGGTTTCAGTCGCCGTTGCTCCAGCGGCGCTTCACGCGCAGGAACCGAAGGCTCAGGCGGCGGCTACGACGCAGAAACCGGCAGAACGCTTGACCTTGGGCGCATGGTTGCTTGCGCAGAAACTTCCTGAGAACGCGTATCTTGCCGGCCTGAGATGGCAGGTGCGGGACGAGGTCCCGCGGCAAAAAGCGCTGCAGTTGGAATTGCTCAGTATGCTTGCGACGCGCGACGCGCGTACAAGCACGTCGCGGAACACTGTATCGGTGTTGCGCGAATGGATAGGCGCACTACCCGTTACCGGACGGGTGAACGTGGCGGTGCCGGATCCCTACTGGCTGCGATTGAACCCCGCTCGTGATCCTGTTCTCGGCGCCGGGCACAGTGTCATCGTCCCACCGCGTCCGCGCACTGTCACGGTCGTCACGGAAGACGGCAAGTTGTGCCGCGTCACGCACGCCGCCGGATATGAAGCAAAGCATTATGTAGCTGCTTGCGGCGTGGAAGGCGCCGATTGGGCATATGTCGCGCAACCCGACGGCAAAATACAGCGTCACGGAATTGCGTTGTGGAACCGCACAGTCCAGGATGAACCCGCTCTTGGAGCGTGGATCTGGGCGCCACCGCGAAGCAGCCGTTGGTCTGAAACGTTTTCTGAAAAACTCGTTCAGTTTCTTGCGACGCAAGGGCCCGCCAGTGAGGAGAAGGTCGAAGGCGTCCTGTATTTTCCTTCGCAGCGAGTTCAGAACGTTCCTGCACCTTCGACAACGACCCCCGAAAAACGCCCCGACGCGGATGAACAGACCGCATCGCCCGGCGGAATGTCGCTTGGTCTTGCGCAGTCCTTAGCTTTGACAAATACATCCTCATCGCCGGAAACGCGCGAACAGGTCACGGCGGCATCTCTTTCGCTGAAGGCCGATGCGAGCTTTGCGAAAGCGCGAGACTTGCAGATCACCTCCAGCGATTGGGGCAGCGTCGGCGTATTGCAAACGCCGACTGCGCGCATGCGCGAAGCGGGCAGCCTTTCGCTGCACTACAGCCGCGTCACACCGTATACGCAAATCAATCTGTTCGCCCAGCCGTTCCCGTGGTTGGAAGCTGGTTTTCGATATACGGATATCGCCAACAGAGCGTATGGTCCGGTAGAGCTCAGCGGCACACAGTCTTTAAAAGACAAGGGCATCGACGTCAAGTTCAGAGTCTGGAAAGAGTCGGCGTACCTTCCCGAAATCGCGCTCGGTTTTCGCGACATCGCCGGCACGGGCTTGTTCTCCGGCGAATACGTCGTCGGCAGCAAGCGCACCGGCGATTTCGACTGGAGTCTGGGGTTGGGCTGGGGGTATGTCGGCGGCCGCGGAAACCTCCGAAATCCGGTCAGCGTTTTTGGTTCGGCATTCGACACGAGAGAAACAGATTTCGGCGAGGGCGGCCAATTTGCGCTTAAGAGCTATTTCAGAGGGCCCACGGCGCTTTTTGGCGGGGTGCAATATCACACGCCATGGGCGCCGCTGATACTGAAAGCCGAGTATGACGGCAACGCCTATCAGCGTGAGCCGCGGGGTAACGTCTTTACTCAGAGCTCGCCATTCAATTTCGGGCTCGTATATCGATTGAGCAAATCGGTAGACCTGACTGCAGGACTTGAACGCGGCAATACTGCAATGCTAGGCGTTACACTGCACACCAACCTCGCGGCCCTCACGCAACCGAAGCTGCTCGACGCAGCACCCGTCCCGGTTTCCGCTGCACGACCCGCCGAGTCGCCGAACTGGTCACTCACGAGCCGTGCGCTGGAGCAGCAAACGAATTGGCACGTTCGCACCATCGAGCAGCGCGATAACGAAGTGCGGGTTGTGATCGACGACGCGGAAGCTGCGTACTGGCGCTCGCGCATCGATCGCGCCAACGCCGTGCTGCACCGTGACGCCCCCGCATCGGTCGATCGTTTTACGCTTACTTATCGTCAGCACGGTGTGCCGGTTGCCGAGCACGTAGTCGATCGCGAGGCGTGGGTAGTCAGCAAGACGCAACCCGTCCCGCCAAGTGAACAGCGTGAGAGCGTCGTAGCGAGGGCGCCAGACGACGCGACCCGAGGTAACGTAGTGAGCGCATCGAAAGCGCCGGCTTTCGAGCACGACCTTGGATTGAGTTACATACAAACGCTGGGCGGACCGGACTCATTCGTGCTGTACCATATTGCCGCCGTAGAGCGACTTAAGCTGCGCTTGACAGACAGCCTGGTGGCCCAGGGCGCAGTGCGCGTGCGCCTGATCGATAACTACGACCGTTTCAAATTCACGGCGCCCAGCGATCTGCCGCGTGTGCGCACGTTTCTGCGCGAATACCTCACGACGTCCATTGTCACGGTGCCTTATCTTCAGCTGACTCAGGTAGGCCGGCTGAGCGAAAACCAGTACTACAGCGTCTATGGCGGTTATCTCGAGACGATGTTCGGCGGCGTCGGCGCCGAGTGGCTGTACCGGCCTTTTGCAAGTCGTTTTGCATTCGGTGTCGATGTGAACGCGGTGAAGCAGCGCGAATTCAGCCAGCATTTCGATTTCCGCGATTACAGTGTGACGACCGGACATGCGACGCTCTACTGGGATACGGGGTGGAACGAAGTGCTTGCGACCGTCCAGGCCGGGCGTTATCTGGCGGGCGACATGGGCGCCACACTGACGTTGTCCCGAACCTTCAGAAACGGCACCGTGGTGGGTGCCTTCGCGACCAAGACGAATGTATCGGCGGCGCAATTCGGCGAAGGCAGCTTCGACAAAGGCATTTTTATTACGATTCCGTTTGACGCCGTCCTTCCGCGCTCGATCGGTGGTGAAGGGACCTTGGTGTGGCGTCCGCTTAGCCGCGACGGCGGCGCTATCCTCGATCGCCGAGTCAAGCTTTACAACATGACTTCGCAACGATCGGACCGGACGCTGTGGTATCAACCCGCGCCGCTGTCCAACGACAAGGTAATCCCTGAAGACCGGCAGGACGAGTGGAAGCCCGCGGTCAAAGGACCGGAAGCGTACACACGCGTGACTGCGAAGACTCCGGCTGCGGAGTGGGAGCGGCCGGGATCGAAGCACGAGATGCGTCTGACAGAGGCGCTCTACGCGCAGGACTTCCGCAACATCAAAGTGAGCTACGACACCTCGCACCGGCTTCTACTGACGCTGAGCCACAATAGCCTGCGGCCGATCAGCCGGGCGGTGGGCCGCGCCGCGCGAACCGCGCTGAATCTGGCGCCGCTCGAGGCGCGCGAAATCGTTATCACCTATGGGGATGGAGCGAATCCCGATGTGCGGTACGAATTCTTCGATCTAGAAAGTCTCGAGCGTTACTTCAGAGGCAATCTGAGCGCAGGCGAGCTGCAGAAAACAGTCAAGGTCGAGTGGGTCAACCCGGCAGCACGCGAACGCGATCCGTTGCTGCGCCTGAGCGATGTGAATCCGGAGGCGCAGCCCAAGGTTCTCACAGCACTTGTCCCCGACACATTATCGGTGAGCCGTGTCGCGAACGACTATGTGGCTGCTGGGGAAACTGCGACAAAAATCAATTGGCTCAAAGCCGGAGCGGTAGGCGCGAGCCTTGTTCTCTCGAGCAGCGTGCTCGATAAGCGAGCGCATCGGTTCGCCGAAAATCACGCAGGCAGCCGTTGGCTGGGTGACGGCGTCAAAGTGGCGAATGCGATTCCCTGGCTCGGGTTCGCTGCGGCTGGCGCCCTGGCCCTGGACGGCAGCGATCCGAAGCGCTCGCGTACGGCTTACGCGGCTGTCGAGGCAGGCGCGACGGCGCTTGTCGCCGCGACCGGCCTCAAATACGTGATCGGCCGTGCACGACCGGGTACCGGCCTTGGGCCTCACGAATTCCAATGGGGAAGCAGAGACGACCGCTTCCAATCGTTTCCGTCGAGGCATACCGCGGTCGCGTGGGCGTTGGCGACTCCGTTTGCGCTCGAATACGATATGCCATGGCTGTACGGAGTGGCGGCGCTCACGAATCTGGGCCGCATCGGCAGCCGCGAGCATTGGGTTTCGGATACCGTTGCGAGCAGTCTCCTAGGTTACGGCCTGGGCCGGATCTTCTGGCAAGCCTCGCGCGATCAGGCGAAAGGGGACCCGAAGCTGTACTTCGACGGATCGAGCCTCGGCATGTTGTGGGACTGGTGAACTCTCTTCCTCCGTGAAAGCACTCTGGCTCGCGTTCATCTGGCTGTTAGCGATAAGCAGCGCCTGCGCGCAGTCCGCCGCGGGCTGCAAAGTGCTCGACCCCGAGCTGCAGGGCTCATTTACCGGCGCTTGCAAAGACGGTTTCGCGGAAGGACCGGGCGAGGCACGCGGCACGGCCTATTACCGGGGCGAATTCCAGGCAGGACGCAAACACGGCAGGGGGATCAAGAGCTGGCCTTCGAGCGGCGATCGCTACGAAGGCGACTTTGTCGACGATCGCAAAGAAGGCACCGGAACGTACTCCTGGGGACGGCGCTCGCCGTCTCCAGGCGAAAAGTACACCGGTCAGTGGCTCAAAGATCGACGTCATGGAGAGGGTACCTACGAGTGGCCCAGTGGCGATCGGTACTCGGGCCCCTGGCAAAACGACGCGATCATCGGTCCTCCTACCAAAGCCATAATCGCACGTGCCCGCGCTCACGCGGAGCGAGTGGCGGCAGTCGGCAAAGTGGGTGCGAGCGTGTGCCGTGAAATGGACGTTGGGATAGCCGTCGTGGACAGGGTGCGCGGCACTGTGGTTGCCGTGCAAGGCGAATCGATTACGGTGCGTATCGACGATGCCGGAAAATTCCAGCACGTTATCGCCAATCGTGAGATCGCTAAAGGCGAGAGCGTATCCGATGCGAGCAGTCTGTGGGTGCCGTGCGTTGCGGCGCCGCGCTCGCCGTTCAGCTCATCAACGCGATGAGTTGTTCGAACGACTGCTGGAAAAGCTTCACGCCGTCCTTCTGCAGCTCATCGCCTATCTCGCCCATGAGGATGCCATAGCGGCCGAGATCGGCGAAAACCCGCCTTGCGCGATCGAGGTCTTCCTCAATCGTCAACGCAGCGCGACCGTGATCGCGAAACGCACTCAGCGTTGCGTCGGGCAATGTGTTGATCGTTTCCGGTCCTATGAGCGGCTCGACATACATGACGTCGCTGTATGCAGGATTCTTGGTGCCCGTGCTCGCCCACAGCAGATACTGCTTTCGCGCGCCTTTCGCAGCAAGCGGTGAGAATAGCGGACCACCGAAGACATTCTTGTATTCCTGATAAGCGAGCTTGGCGAGCGCGACACCCGCCTGTCCGCGCATGAGCAGAGCATCGCCCCCCAGCGCGTCGAGGCGTTTGTCTACGAGCGTATCGACCCGGCTCAGAAAAAGACTTGCCACCGATTTGACGGGGCGGGGGTCGGCGCCGCTGTGCGCAAGCCACTGCTCGATGCCCTTCATGTATGCCCGCGACACGTCTCGCACGTGGTCGAGGGAGAACATGAGCGTTACGTTCACCGAGCAGCCCTGGCCGATGAGACTTTCGATCGCCCGTACCCCCGGCTTCGTGGCGGGCACCTTGATCAGCAGATTCGCGCGGTTCACTTCCGCCTTGAGCCGCAGTCCGGCGGCAATTGTCGCTTCTGCGTCATAGGCGAGCGCCGGCGAGACTTCGAGGCTCACATATCCGTCTTCACCATCGGTTCGCACATAAAGAGGATGGAGCAGATCGCACGCGTCCTGGATGTCACGGATCGCGAGCCGCTCGTAACGCCGCTCGGCGCTGAGATTCGGCTCGTTCTCGAGTGCCGTGAGCTCGTCCCGATAATGCGGGCTTTCGCTGATCGCCTTGAAGAAAATCGTCGGGTTCGATGTGATGCCCGCGAGTCGGTCGTTGGTGACAAGCCGCTGGAGGATCCCATCCTTCAGCAGCGTGCGCGAAAGGTTGTCGAGCCAGACGCGCTGCCCGAGCTGGTGGAGCGTGAGGAGTGGATTGGCCATGAGGTTGGTCGTGAGCGTGCGAAACCGGATTTTATGGTGTGCGCTGCAGTCGCGGCCCGTTGCGCCCCGCGAGCTCAGCCGTAATCGTATCGATCAGCCTCCGCGAAATGCTGATCGACGGCGGCAGCTTCGGCAGCTCATCTGCGTCGAACCAGCGCGCTTCCTCGATTTCGACACCGTCGGGCCGCACCTCGCCGCCGGCGTATTCGGCCGTGAACGCGATCATGAGCGAATGCGGAAACGGCCACGGCTGACTGCCGAAGTAGCGAAGGTTCTTTACTTCCACGCCGACTTCCTCGCGCGTTTCGCGTGCAACAGTGTGTTCGAGCGTTTCGCCCGGTTCGACGAAGCCTGCGAGCGCCGAGTAGCGGCCCGGAGCCCAGCCTGATTTGCGCGCGAGAAGCACGCGGCGTGCGCCGTCGGTGATCAGGACCATGACAGCCGGTGACACCGGCGGATAGGTCCTCAGACCGCAGCTCGGACACGCGCGCGCGCGTTCGTCCGCGCGCTGCGACGTCGGTGTGCCGCAGCGGCTGCAATATTGATGATTGCGGTCCCATTCCAGGATTTGATAGGCGCGGCCCGACAGGGCAGCGAGCTCGGTGTCGAAAATTCCGAACGCGTCGCGCAGTCCGATGAGCCGCCAGCCGTGCGGCAGGCTCTCGGCCTCGCCGATTTCGACTGCATAACAATGCCGGCCGTCGTACAGGCCGAGATACTGCGGCCGTTGCGGCTCGAACCCATGTTCGCGCAAGTCGCCGCAACACGGTAGCGGCGAATCGGAATCGCACACGAGGAGCTCGCCTTTGCGAAAACCGAACCATAGCGCGGGCGCCGTGCCCCTTTCGGGCGGCGAGTGGAGCGGCACGTAAAGTCCTGTCATTGCGGGGTAACACCCGAAACCTATGTCTAGCGCGTAGTGTATCGCGGTAGCCGTGCTGCGTCGGGCACGCGCAATGCTACGTGCTATTGTTGGTCAAGGCACGCACGCAAACACACACAAGGAGCCGATATGGCAGTCGACACGAACTTTTCGTCCAAGCAGGCGGCAGAAGGTGGGCAAGCTAATACGCAGGCGATCGGCAGCCCCGGCGGGTCCATTCAGAGTGCCATGGATGCCTCACGCAATCGGCTCTCGTCTGCGTACGAGACGGTTCAGGAACGCTCGAACGAGATGTTGCACGGCGCAGAAGGATTTATTCAGAATCGTCCAATCCAGTCAGTCATCTATGCGGCCAGCATCGGTGCGGTGATCGGCTTCGTTGCCGGCATGCTTCTGGGCGGCGAGCGCAGCAGCGATGTCTCTTGGTACCGTCGTTTCTGGTAATAGAACTCGAGCCTTCCGGTGACGGAGGGCTCGATTGCACTTCCGCGGGCAGTTCGGACTATGCTCGTTCCTCCAGATCTTTCGACTGCCGTCTCCAGTCGTCAACGATGATCTCGTCTATGTCTTCGCGGCGCGCTTTCCAGCCGACGCGATTCGCGAAAGCAGGATCTTCCACGAGCTCAGCCGGATCGCCGGCGCGCCGGGTGCATTCACCACGCCGAAGTCTCGTCCGGTTACACGACGCGCCGAATCAATGTCGAGCGGTCGCTACAACAACATGAGTGCGACAACGGCGACGACTACGGCGAGTATGCCGCTGGGATAGTAACCCCACGCGCGGCTGTATGGGTAAACGGGCAGTGCGCCGATCAGGACGAGCACGAGCAAAATTACGAGAACAGTAGTCAACGTCATCACGATCTCCGGAATTACACGTTTGAGCTGCCGATGCTGACGGGTCTGCAAGGCACATTCCGCGCCTGCGGGAACACTCCTTGCTATGGGCTCAAGGCGTTCATCACCCTAAGGAGATTTTCATGTTTCGCACTCTTCTGGCGGTAGTACTGATAGCGATTTTCACGAACGGATGTAACACGATGTCCGGACTCGGCAAGGATATCGAGCGCGGCGGTGACAAGATCGAAGGTGCAGCCGAACGCAATAGGTAGGTCGTTCGACCGAAGCGCGGCGCCGCGTTGGCCGCAGCCGCGCTTCGCACCGTGGCGGGTGGCACGGAATGAAGGATTAGGAAAACGCTGCAAGCGTCGAATCGTGCACGCATGAAGGTTGAGATGCACACGCCGAACCCCGGCTCCGATCCAGATCGGGACAGGCCAGAGCGCGAAACGCCCAACCCCTCGGTGCCGCCGGACATGGAGCCGGTGGTGCCGCAACAAGACCCACCTCAGCCCGGGCGGCCCGGGCATGGCGAGCCCCCCAAAATCATCGCGTAGTGTAGTACTTAAAAGCCCGCGAGCTTCGCCGCCTGTCCCACGTCCCGCACAAAGAGCGCAAACGCCTCTTCCCGTCCGCTGGGGAGCCGCAGGATGTACGCCGGATGAACGGTGACCACGACTTCTTTCCCGAGCGGGGAATGGAGCGCCTGACCGCGCCTCTCGGTGACCCGTACTTTGCCGCCCATCATGGCTCGCGCAGCGGTGGCGCCAAGACATAGCACGACGCGCGGCTCCACTGCTGCAAGCTCGGCTTCAAGCCAGGGGAGGCAGGCTTCGATTTCCCGCTGCGCCGGAGTTTTATGCAACCGTCGTTTTCCGCGAGGCTCCCACTTGAAATGTTTGACAGCGTTGGTGATGTAGACATCCTCGCGCGGCACACCGGTCGCTTCGAGCGCGCGATCGAGCAGACTGCCGGCAGGTCCGATGAATGGATGGCCCTCGATGTCTTCCCGGTCACCAGGCTGCTCGCCGACGACGAGCAGCGCTGCGTGGGTACCACCTTCGCCGAACACGGTTTGCGTACTCGTGCGCCACAACGGACAGGCGCGACATGACGCAGCAGCTGCACGCAACTTCGGCAGCGACTGCGTGCGCGGCGGTTCAGCTACCGTCGTCACAGCATGCCGCTAATGACGGCGCGGATCACCGGCGCGCTTGCAGATAGAGCGGCGCTACACGGTCGGCATAGATCTTCAAATCGGCCAACCGCGTCTCCGGCGAAGGGTGAGTCGAAAGGAACTGTGGACCGCCACTGCTGCTCGCCTGCAGCATCTTTTGCCAGACGCTGATCGCCGCATGCGGTTCAAAACCCGCACGGGCCGCAAGCTCGACTCCGAGCCGGTCCGCTTCGGTTTCATGCGCACGCGAGTGCGGTAAGGTGAATGTGACTTCCGCGACCGTATTGGCCAGTTGCTGGCCGACTTCTCCGAGACCGAGAGCGGCGCCCGCAATTCCGACCAGCAGACCGCTTGCCATCTCTTGCGACACGCGCTCGCGTGCGTGCTCGCGCAAGGAGTGCGCAATTTCATGCCCCATGATCGCAGCGAGCTCGTCATCGCTTAACCGCAGCCGCTCGATGAGCCCGCTGTAGACGACTATTTTCCCTCCGGGCATCGCCCATGCGTTCAGCTGATTATCGTGTATGACGTGCGTTTCCCACGCCCAGCGCGGAGCGTCGGGCCTGAACGCGCCGGTCTGGGCGATCAGCCGGGACGCAACGCTCCGTACGCGATTCACGAGCGTGGAATCGCGATCGAGTGTGCCTTTCTGACGGGCAGCTGCTACTACCTTGCTGTATTCGGCGGCAGCAGCCTGATTCACTTCATCGCCCGAGACGATAAATCTTTGCTGGCGTTCGATGCCGACCACGCCGGGCTGCGTTGTCGATACGGTTTCGCAGGCAGTCAGAACCAGAGCCAGCGCGACTATGAGTAAGCTTCGCATGATGCAGTCTCCATAAAAGGACACGGCGTTTTGACCTGACGCGGCGACGCGTAAAGCCATACCGGCCTACGCAAACGTTGTTCCTGCTCGGCCCGTTCGACCCTGTATGCGGCATGGGCTTTGCAGACGCGGGAAGCATGAACGAACGCGCGGCGATGGAGCACCTGCTGACGCCGGAGCCGCCTGCGGACGCGACGGTGGAGGCGAAGCTTTCGGGTACGCCTGGCGTGGCCGTGAAGGGGCTGTTCCTGCTGGCACTCTTGTATACATGCTACTTCGCGCGCTCGCTGCTTCTGCCCGTCGTGCTGGCGATTCTCCTGAGCCTCATCCTCTACCCTGCGGTGCGCTGGCTGAAGCGAGCATTCATACCGGAGCCACTGGGTGCAGCGTTCATCGTAGTCTCGCTCGCGGCGTTTCTCGGCACCGGGCTTTATCAATTGTTCGAGCCGGCGAGCGACTGGATCGCGAAGATGCCGCGGATTACCGAGCAGATCGAGCGCAAGCTCTGGAGCTTGCGCAAGTCGATGGAGGAGGTGAGCAAGGCCGCTGCTAAAGTCGAAGCGCTGGCGACGGTGGAGGGGCCGGCGAAGCCGCGCACAGCCGAAGTCGTGACACGTCCGCCGAGTCTCATGAGCCGCGTCGTCGCCAACACGCAGGACCTACTGGTAGCCGCGGCTGCGACGCTGGTGCTGCTGTTCTTTCTGCTCGCATCCGGTGACTTGTTCATGCGCAAGATCGTGCGCATGCTGCCCACGCTCACCGACAAGAAAAAAGCAGTCGCGCTCGCGCGCACGATACAGACGGCGATGGCGCGCTATCTGTTCACGATAACCTGCATCAATGTAGGACTGGGACTCGCGACTGCGCTGATGTTGCATTTCCTGAAAATGCCCAACGCGCTGCTGTGGGGCGTGATGGTGGCGCTGCTCAATTACATCCCGTACATCGGACCCGCCGTGAGTGGCGCGATACTGACCATTGTCGCCTTCATCACGTTCGACGATCTCGGCGAAATTCTGCTGGTGCCGCTCTGCTATTTCGCGCTGGAAACGTTCGAAGGCCAATTCGTGACCCCGCTGCTCACAGGCCGCAGCCTGACACTCAACCCGGTCATGATTTTTCTGTCGATGCTGCTGTGGGGCTGGATGTGGGGTGTCGTCGGAGCGCTGATCGCGGTGCCGATCCTGATGACGCTCAAGATCTTTTGCGATCACATCGAATCGCTCAACGCGATCGGCGAATTCATGGGCGCCAAGGTTGCGGGACCTGATCCGGCGACTGATCAAGCTTGAAGCACTCGCGAGTGTCCCTGCACGCCAGGACGGCCGTCTTTAACTGACTGCTTTTGTGCCTTTAGTACCTCCGGGGCACGCGCATTGCAGCGCCGCCCGCAGGCCGATAGAGGAGCACTCACATGACGAAGCGCAAGGACAAGCCGCAGCAACAGCAGGGTTCCAAACAAAGCTCGACGCAGCACGGCGAGACGGGTGTGGCGTCGAGCGCACGGCAAAATAAGACCGGAATCGGCTCGAGCCAGGGGCAGGATCATGAATCGCCCAATCCGCCCAGGTCGGACGGCGCACAGCCAGGACAGCGCTCGGACGTCGAGCGCGGCTCAGGCGAGAGTCTGGTGAACGATCCTACGGGAGCGTACAAGGAGCGTCCGTAAACTGGGAGGTGTTATGCGTAAGACATATGCAATCGCAATCTTGATGGCGGGTGTCACAGGTTTCGCGCTTGCGAAACTGCCGCCCCTCACACCCGAGCAGGAGCAGGCCGCCGCTGCCAAGAAGGAGGCGGAGCAGGCTCAGCTCGAGAAAGAGAAGCAGCTGCTCGAGCGTGCTCAGGATCGGGTGGCGGAATACTACAAACGAACCAAAGGCGGCGCACGTGCCACGCCGGCCGGCCGAACCGAAGACACGAATATGCCGAAAACCACAAAGGAGTTGCCGCGCGACGCCGGCCCGAAGGGTGGTACCCAGCCCTCAGCCGAAGCGCATTCGGCGCCAGCGAAGTAGGTTCCGCTTATCTGAGCGCCGCTGCGCTTGCCGGTGCTCGAGGCGCAATAATTACCGTATTTGCGATCAATTTTCCGGCAGGAACGGCGCGCCCGGGGCATACACCGTGCCTAAACGGGGCGCTGCGTATATGGCACGGACCTTGCGTTACCGCTGTCCATCGACGAACCTCACCCGGCCACGGGTGCACACAACAACTGGAGGTATCGCTCATGGCTCCGGCCCTGGATCTCAGGCTCAGACAACATCTTGCATTGACTCCGCAGCTGCAGCAGGCGCTCAGGCTGCTTCAGCTTTCCGCGCTCGAGTTCGCTCAGGAAATGGGCGAAGCGATGGTTAACAATCCGTTTCTCGAAGAATCCGCCGCAGAAAAACAGCAACACACTACGCCATCATCTACGACGTTGACCGAGTCGACCGCGCCTGCGACTGCCGCACCCGAGCCGGCTCCCGATCAGGAAGCAGAAGAGCGTTACAGCTACGAGAGTCCGTCGTTCGGCTCTGGCGGCTCGGGCGACATCGAAAACGACCGCACCGACTGGAGCGAGCCGGAACCCAGTCTGCAGGCGCATCTGCGCAACCAGCTGATGCTCTCGCCGATGGGCCCGCGCGACCGGGCGCTTACGCAATTCATCGTCGATGCGCTGGACGATGACGGTTATCTGAAGGTCAGCCTGGAGGAACTCGCTGCGCTGCTCACGGCCGACGGCAACGTCGAGCCCGAGGAATTGCGCGCGGCGGTTCGGCTTGTACAGAATCTCGAGCCTGCTGGCGTCGGCGCGCGCGACCTGCAGGAGTGTCTCATGCTGCAGCTCAATGCGCGTGAAGAGCGAGGTCCCGCATGGGACTGCGCGTGCAAGATCGTGCAAAACCATCTGCCGGTGCTCGCCGCGCACGAGCTTGGAAAGCTGCAGCAGCAACTGGTTTGCGACGAGAAAACGATGCACCAGGCGATCGCGCTCATACGCTCTCTCGATCCCAAGCCGGGTCATCGATTCGGCCGCGGCGACGCACGCTTCGTCATTCCCGACGTAATCGTCACGAAAGTACGCGGCAAGTGGATTGTCAATCTGAACCCGGCGGTCGTGCCGCGCCTGCGCATCAATCGCTCCTATGCGGACGCGGTCTCTGGCGCAGGCCATTCGTTCCTCAGCAAACAGCTGCAGGAAGCCCGCTGGCTGCTCCGCAGTATGGAGCAGCGCCTCGTCACCATTCAGCGGGTAGCCGAAGCAATCGTACAGAAACAGCGCGCGTTTCTCGAGTACGGGGAAGTCGCGATGAAGCCGCTCGCATTGAAACATATCGCAGCGCAACTGAGTCTGCATGAATCGACCGTGTGCCGCGTCACGAACAACAAGTACATGGCGACACCTCGCGGCGTGTACGAGTTCAAGCATTTCTTCTCGCGCCAGCTGGCGACCGAAGCCGGCGGTGCGTGCTCGGCAACGGCGGTGCGCGCGCTTCTGAAAGAGCTTATTACGACCGAAGACCCGGCGCGGCCGCTCTCCGATGCGAAGCTCGCGACGCTGCTGTCGGAGCAGGGCCTGCGCGTCGCGCGCCGCACGATCACGAAGTACCGCACGCTGATGCGCGTCCCAAGCGTCGAAGTGCGCAGGACACTGGGCCGTTCGCAGAACATGCGCGCTCAGGCGTGAGGGCGCGGTGGCGCAACTCATCGCCGGGCGTTTCGAGACGCGGGCGCGGGCTGATGAGGCAATCGCGGCGCTGAAGACGGCGGGTTTCGCGAGCAGCGAAATCACGTCTTTCTATGTCACGCCGCCTGGGCAGCATGCGACGTACCCCATCGGTGGCGATGCGCACCATGACGAAGGTACGAAAGACTCGGGCAGGAAAGCCGGCGCCGCAGCCGCGATCGGCGGTGTGACGGGACTCGCGCTGGGCGCCGCAACCGCGGCCTCGCTCGGCGAGCCGGGCTTGACGGCCGCAGGAGCTATCGCAGGAACCGGTATTGGGGGCTACGTCGGCTCGCTGGCGGGCGGTTTAATGGGTACCCGCTCAGGAAATCCCGAACACGCGTCCACGGTTGAGCCCGTCGAGCGGTCTTCGGGCGTAATGGTCGCAGTGTGTATAGATCGGCCGGACACTGACACGCAAGCGGTCACGGCACTTCGAGGTAACGGCGCGATTGAGCTCGAACGCGCGACGGGCGAATGGCGCGATGGGGCGTGGGTGGACTTCGATGCTCGCCGCACCCCGGATTTGATCGACGGCGGCGACGCTCCGCAGGGTCCCGCCGGCCCGCGCCCTTAGCCAGACGTCATCCTCCTTGGTCAGGTTGCTTTGCGCCCGTGTAGGCCTAAGACGGCCGCGGCGCGTTATCGAGAATCCGGATTCCGTCCGAGAGAGCTATACGGTATGCACGTCGCCGACGTGACCATGTTCTATGCACCCCAGGGCGGCGGCGTTCGTCGCTATATCGAAGCGAAGCGCGCATGGCTTAACTCGCGCTCGGGTTGCAGCCACACGCTCGTCGTCCCCAAGGCCGGCGACGCTCCCCGGGAGGCGCACACCGTGGGACTCGCAAGCTTGCCGTTGCCGCTCTCTCACGGCTACCGCGTGCCCCTAGGCCGGTCGCCGGCTGCGCGGACCCTAGTCGAGCTGCAACCCAACGTCATAGAAGCGGGCGATCCGTATATGCTGGCCTGGGCCGCGCTCGACGCCGGCCAGCGCCTCGGCGTGCCGGTTGTGGGCTTTTGCCACTCTGACCTTCCGCGGCTGCTTTGCCACCGTTATGGCCGGCGCGTGGAGCACATAGCCGCCCTGTATTACGCACGTCTTTACCGTGAATTCGATCTCGTCCTCGCGCCCAGCCGTGCCATGACTGCGCGCCTGCGGGGGTGGGGCGTGCGGCGCGCAACATACCAACCGCTCGGCGTCGATATCGACGTGTTTCACCCGTCGCGCCGCGACACGGAAATGAGGCGCCGGCTCGATCTGCCCGACGACAGCCGACTGGTGGTTTATGCGGGCCGTTTCGCGCCCGAAAAAAACCTCGACGTCCTCGCACATGCAATGCGTCTGCTGGGCTCGCGCTATGTTGCGCTGTGGATCGGCGCGGGCAGGGTGCCGACCGATCTCCCCGCAAACGTGCGCATTCTGCCTTACATAAGCGAGCGTGAAGCTCTCGCGCGCGTGCTCGCGGGCTGCGATGCTTTCATTCATCCGGGGGACCAGGAAACATTCGGCCTCGCGGCACTCGAAGCGATGGCGTGTGGTCTGCCCGTCATCGGCGCGCGCGCAGCAGGCGTCGGTGAACTGGTCACGCCCGAGGTGGGCGCGCTGGTGCCGGCGCGCGATGCGCGTGCGCTCGCAGAGGCCGTTGCGGCGTTATACGAGCGCGACCTGAAGATGCTTGGATTGCACGCGCGGCGGCTTGCGGAGCGCTACGCCTGGGGTCCCGTGCTGACGCGCATCGTCGATCGCTACAGCGCTCTTGCCGTCAAAACCCGACATTAGTTCTCGCGCGCTGTGCGTTTCGATACACGATGTAGCGCCGCGCACGCTAGCCTCGTGCAGAAAAATCGCCGACGCGCTGGAAGCGAGCCATCCGGGATTGCCGCTGACGCTGCTGGTCGTTCCGTGCTATCACGGCGAGCGCGCGCTCCCGCGCGTATATGTCGAATGGATCGAGCAGCGCCTTGCGCGAGGTGACGAGCTGGCGCTGCACGGCTATACACATCGGGACGAAGCGCCGGCGCCGCGTACCATCGGCGAGCGTCTGCGGCGCGGTGTGTATACGGCGCGCGAAGGTGAATTCGCGGCGCTTGCGCGGGATGAGGCGATCGAGCGCATCGAGCGCGGACGCGACTGGTTCGGTGATCGCGGCTGGCCGCTGCGCGGCTTCGTCGCGCCCGCCTGGCTGGTAAGCAGCGGCACGTGGCAAGCCTTGGAGCGCTTCGATTTTTTGTACACGACAACTCTGACGCAATTCCACTTATTGGACCGCGGTATCGCAATGAGAGCGCCGACCGTGGTTTACAGCACACGCAGCGCATGGCGTCGCATGGCGTCACGCCGGTGGAATTCGATGTTGGCACAAACGATGCGCGGTGCGCCGCTCGTGCGCTTGGGTTTCCACCCCGCGGATGCGGCATACGACGTCGTGATGGCACATGCGCTCGCGCTTGTTCGTAGTCTGAGCGATGGGCGCACGGCGCTTACGAAATCGGCGTTCGCGCGTGCAGTGCGCTAAACTTATGCAGTAGGCATACGCCTGCGCGCTCACGCTGCAATGGACACACTCCGCCTTTTCCTCGCCGACCTCGGCCGGTTCGACGTCAGCCTGTTTACACTCGGCGACGTGGAGCTGACGATTTTTACGCTCGTCAAGCTGACGATCCTGCTCTGGCTCCTGGTGATCGTCACGCGCAGCTTTACGGCGTTCGTCGAGGGACGCCTGCGTGCGCGGCCGAGCTTCGATGCCGGCACGCGTCTCGCGCTGGTCTCGATCGTGCGTTACACACTGATCATCGTCGGCACGATGGTCATATTGCAGACGTTCGGAATCAAGTTGACGGCGTTTGCGGTACTCGCAGGTGCGGTCGGCGTTGGCGTCGGCTTCGGCCTGCAGCAAATCTTCAGTAACTTCATCAGCGGCCTCATCATCATGTTCGAGCGGCCGATCAAAGTGGGCGACCGGATCGAGCTCAGCAATCTCGAAGGGAACGTGACTGAGATCGGCATGCGCCGCACTACCGTCGTTACCAGCGACAACATTGCGATACTGGTACCGAACTCTCGGTTCATCACTGACAACGTCGTCAACCTGCGCTATCACGCCGACCATATCCGCACCCGCGTGCCGGTGCACGTGTCGCACGGCGCCGATCCGGCCATCGTCGAGCGCGTCCTTCTGGAGGTAGCGCGATCGCATCCTGACGTCCTGAAGGAGCCGGCGCCTGCCGTGCGCCTGCTCGCGCTGCAGGCGGCCGGCAATATGGCATTCGAGCTGCAAGTATGGAACACGAGCCGCATCGATCAGCGCGATGCTCTCGTCAGCGATTTGAATTTTGCGATCAGACAGAGGCTGCTTGCGAGTGAGGTGCAGCTTGCCTGAAGCGCCGGGACGCTGGGCCTGAAAAATGCAACTGCGGTCGTGCCGCGCCGAAACAACATGTCTCCGTTCGAAGAAAAAATAGTCCCACGCGCATCCGACAATTCGCGCGCAACGGCCGCCGCGGCTGACCGTCCGGACCGGCTGCATATCGCACTCGTCACTGAAACCTATCCGCCCGAGCTGAACGGCGTATCGCTCACGCTCAAGCGCGCCGTGGACTACTTGCGTTCCCGCGGACACAAAGTCGAAGTGGTCCGGCCGCGGCAGACTGCAGACCGCAAAGGCGCGGAGGACAATGACGATGTGCTCATGCCGGGCATGCCTTTGCCGATGTATGCAGGCGTGCAGTTTGGATTGCCGGCGACGCGCCGTCTCCGAAAGCATTGGTCGCGGCAGCGGCCCCAGGTTGTGCACGTCGCCACCGAGGGACCACTGGGTTGGTCGGCGTTGCATGCGGCGCAGTCGCTCGGCATCCCCGTCACGAGCGACTATCGAACACATTTTCCCCGCTACAGCGCGTATTACGGCATGGCCTGGCTGGCACGTCCGATTGATGCTTATCTGCGCGGTTTTCACAACCGCGCGCACATGACATTCGTCTCCACCACCGCGCTGCAGCGCGACTTGCTGTCGCGCGGCTACCGCAATGTCGCCCGCATCGGCCGCGGCGTCGACACGCAGCTCTTCAACCCGGCCCGGCGCAGCGTAAGCTTGCGCGCGCGCTGGGGCTTAGGCCCCGGCGATCTGTGTGTCATACACGTCGGCCGGCTTGCACGAGAAAAAAACCTCGATGTCGCGGTGCGCGCCTACGAGGGCATACGCGCCACGCGCGGCGATGCGCGCATGGTGTGGGTGGGCGACGGGCCGGCGCGGCGGCGCCTGCAACGTGCACATCCAGATCACATTTTTGCCGGCATGCAGGGAGGCGCAGAACTTGCCGCACATTATGCGTCGGCAGATCTGTTCGTCTTTCCGAGCCTCACCGAGACATTCGGCAATGTCACTCTGGAAGCGCTCGCAAGCGGGCTCGCAGTGGTGGCTTTCGATGAAGGGGCAGCCGCTCAGCACGCAATGAATGGGAACAATGCGCGACTCGTGCGCCCGGGAGATGAGGCGGGTTTCATTGCAGCCGCCGTGGAGGTCGCCTCCCAGCCCGCCCTTTTGTCGGGCTTACGCGCAGCGGCCCCGCGTGCAGCAAGCGCGCTCAGCTGGCCGATGGTGCTGGCGGGGTTCGAACGGCACCTGCTCGCAAGTGCGCACGGATATCGCCTTTACGACAATGCGCTCGCTGCGGCCTGAAGGACCGCGCCTGCAGCGGCTTCGGCTCGGGCGCATGCTTGAATGGGACCGCGAGTGCGCAATCGCGCTCAACCGCTCGCTCACGTCGACCTACGAAAGGCTATGGGTCTTCCTCGACCAGCTGGGCGACAGCAAACCTTGGATCGCCTTTATCCTGTCGATTGCCCTCTTCGGACAACCGGAAGGGACCAAATGCGCTCTCCACATGTTCGTCGCCGGAGGGTGCGCCACCCTCCTGTATAAGCTCGTGAAAAGGTGCATTGCCCGCGAGCGGCCGTGCGCCTGCATCCAGGGCGTGCGCCGGTGTGTGGTACCGCTCGATGAGTTCAGCTTTCCCTCAGGACACACGTTGCACGCGGTGGCTTTCAGCGTTATCGCCGCCGCCTACTTTCCGGTGCTCGCTTTTGCGCTCGTTCCCTTTACCGCGCTCACGGCGGTCTCGCGCGTTGCAGTGGGGCTGCACTATCCCAGCGATGTGCTGGCCGGCGCCGCGATCGGCGCCGGTGTCGCGCTCGTATCTTTCCTGTTCCTTCCCGCAGTCTGACTGCTACTCGGCGCCCGCGCTCTTGTTCCGCGCGAGACGCAGTGGTCCGCCGCGCACTCGGCGCGCGCTGTCGAACTGCGTGATCGAGGCGCCTGCGCCGGCGTCGTCCGGCTCGTCCTCGAACGCGCGCCGCTGGCGCGCGAGGCGCTCGGACTCGGTCGTCGGCTTGAACCCGAATTTCTTCCAGGTCGAGGCTATGTTCGTATTGATCGCTGGGGTGTACTTGAATCTGGCGTCGTATATCCTCATGGGTTTCCTCTTGACAGTAGCTGGCTGGATGGGCCGTCGGGTTTCGCCCCCGGCGGCGTCGTCTGCTTGGCTCACTCCCAATACGGCTGCGTGCCGTAATAGCTATAGACTTCACTTGCCCACGACGGATCCGCCATCGATGGCCAGTGATCCTTGTCGAAGCCCGGCGCGCTCAGAAGCCAATCCTTGTCGACGTCGAGAATGAAGCATTTGCGATCGGTGTCCAGCGTCAACGCGCCCCACGGTATCGCAAAATATTTCTCACCTATTCCAAGAAAGCCGCCGGCGGAAAGCACTGCGTAAGCGATGCGGCCGCTGCGCACGTCGAGCATGATCTCTTCGATGTCGCCGAGTGTCTCACCGCGGCGATTCATCACGTCCTCGCCTTCGAAATCGCTGGCCGCCATGACTTCGGGACCGGGACCGCTGGTATCGTCGATGTGCGAAGTGCCGGTGATGCGTACGCCCTCGCCGGCGGCCGGACTTCCGGCCATTCCACCGGTTGCTGTTGTTGCACCTGTCGTGCTTCCGGTTTTGGTGTCCTGTGCCATTCGATGGTCTCCTTGCATTTCGTGTCTAAACGGCTCGCTGCTTACAGCGTGCGCCCTGATCTCAAAAGTGCGTAAGCTACGTGCGCGTAGCAAGCCGCCGAACGGTTGCAAAGGCTGTGCCCGCGCGCGCGGGCATGATCCATGCTGCTCGGCGCGTGCTGAGTTTTTTTTACAGGTCGCCCAAATGAAATCGCGTGTACTGCAGGTAGTGCGCCCCGCGCGCAGCACGAAAGCGCTCCGGCGTGAGTTAGGCTGTGTTTGCTGCGTTTTCCTCGCGTGCGCCCTGTTGGGCGGTTGTGACGAGCAGCGCCAGCAGAAACCGAAAGTAGCGCGCGACTGGTCGCTCATCCCGAACGCGGTCGCGCAGCAGGCGGACCAGGTCGTGCCGCCCGCCGCGATCTCGGGTGCGAATGCACAGCAGACGCTGATCGCATTGAGAGAGCACCTGTCGGGCGCGCAAAAGCTTCTATATGCGGCGGCAGCCAGCCGCTGACAGTGCTCATTTCGCAGAAGGCGCCGTCGCGGCAAGCACTGCCGAGACGATCGCGTCCGGCGATCTGCATTATTCGAACGACAGCGAACCGGGTATACGCCGGCGCCGCGCCGGGTCGGGCTTTTCGTACGTCATGCCGGACGGCAGCCGCGTGACCGCCCCCGCGGCGCTCGACCGTATCCGTAAGCTCGCGGTGCCGCCCGCTTATCGCGACGTCTGGATTTGCCTGGACGCGCGCGGGCACCTGCAGGCGACTGGAATCGACGCGCGCGGCCGTAAGCAGTATCGCTATCACGCCAAGTGGCGCAGCGTTCGCGATGCGGACAAGTTCGAGCGCATGAGCGCGTTCGGGCGTGCCTTGCCGCGTATTCACCGACGCGTGGCGCGCGATCTGAAGCTTCCCGGCATGCCACGCGACAAAGTGCTGGCGACGATCGTGCGGCTGCTCGAGAGCACTCTGATTCGGGTCGGCAACGAGGAATATGCGCGCAGTAACCGCTCTTACGGACTCACCACGCTGCGCAACCGCCACGTGAAGTTGAACGGCAACCTCGTGCGTTTCCGTTTTCGCGGCAAGCACGGCATACAGCACGAGATCGAGATCCACGATCCGCGCGCCGCGAAAGTGGTGCGCGGATGTCTCGATCTGCCGGGGCAGGAGCTCTTCGAGTACGTCGACGAAGGCGGAGACGTGCGCGGCGTAGGGTCGTCCGACGTGAACGCTTATCTCCAGGACATCGCAGGCGAAGAATTTACGGCCAAGGATTTCAGGACGTGGCACGCCACATTCGAAGCGCTCGAAGCGCTCGCGGGGCAAGACTTCCGGACGGCCCGCGAATCGAAAGAAAAACTGAAGACAGTGTTGCAGGAGATCGCCGACACGCTCGGCAACACGGCGACGATGTGCCGCAAGTGTTATGTCAATCCGGTCGTCGTCGATGCCTTTCTGGCCGGCGAATTGCGGGGCAGCACGCTGGGCAGCAGCCGCAAGGCACGGGCACGCCTGTTGCAACTTCTGGGCCGCACACCCGCGGGGGCCGGCTTTGTGCGCGCTTTCCGCAGGCGCACTGCGGAGCCCGCACGTGCGCGCTAGAGGCCACTCTTCCAAGAAAGGATCACCGAGAAAGGCATCGCATGGCAGTCGAATTCGCTCCCGCTCCTGAGCGCCCCAGATTAGCTTCGATTTCCTGGCCGGCGATTTTCGCGTCGCTAGCGGTCGGCATTTCCGTCATGTTGCTGCTCACGCTCGCCGGAGTAGCGGTCGGAGAGTCCGTGGTCGAGCCGGCAGCGGGCAGTGTCAACGCCATCACCATGGGCGCCGCGACGTGGCAAGCCGTCAGCATGCTTATCGCAGCGCTCGTCGGGGGGTATGTCGCCGCGCGTTTGTCCGGCTTGCGCCGGACTGCCGATGGGGTCTTGCATGGTGCGGTGTCCTGGGGTGCGACGACGATGCTCTATGCGGCGCTCGCCACGACTGCATTGGGGACGCTGACGGCAGGGATGTTCGGGCTGCTCGCGCCGGTTACACCCGAACGCGCGGGCTCCGCCGCAAGCTCGCTCGCAGCCAGCGATCCGGCCGAGGCGCAGCGCACTCTGGAAGGAATCGGCCTCACCGCGGACCAGGCGCGCACGGTTATAGACAAGCTGAGTGTGGCGGCGACTTCGAGCGCACCCGCGCCCCGTGAGCCTATCGAACCAACTGGCGATACAATCGGAAGCGCCACAGGATGGCTCGCTGCGACGGTATTGGCTTCGCTTCTGCTTTCGCTCTTAGGCGGCGCGATGGGGACGCGCGGTACGCGCCGCGGAAATCACCGCGTCGAGCAGCGCGATACCGCGTCGACTGCGGTAACCGAACCGCCGCCGCCAGTCATGAGCCGGCAGGTATAACAGGGAAAAGGTGAGCAAATGGCCCGTGCGTTATGGAAAGGCGCTATCTCCTTCGGGCTCGTACATGTGCCCGTATCGCTGTATCCCGCGTCCCAAAGCGAGGGACTGTCGTTTGACATGATCGACAAGCGGGATTTCTCACCCGTGGGCTACAAGCGTTACAACAAAAGCACAGGCGAAGAAATCTCCCGCGAGAACATCGTCAAAGGCTACGAGTACGAAAAGGGTGAGTACGTCGTAGTCACCGACGAGGATTTCAAACAGGCAAATGTCGAGGCGACGCAGACGGTCGATATCGTCGCTTTCGTCGATGCGGCTTCGGTGGCGCCGTATTACTACGACACGCCGTACTACCTCGAGCCCGGCAAGCGCGGAGAGAAAGGCTATACGCTGCTCCGCGAAATCCTGCGCCGCACCGGGCGTGTCGGAATCGCCAACGTCGTCATACGCTCGCGGCAGCACCTGGCTGCGTTGATTCCGCTCGAGCGCATGCTGCTCATGAACACGCTGCGCTTCGCGAACGAGATTCGCTCGGCCACGGACCTGGGGCTGCCAGAAGCGGGACAGGGCGACCTCAACGACAAGGAGCTCGCGATGGCCGAGCGGCTCGTCGACGACATGACCGAGAAATGGAATCCGGAGCAATTCAAGGACACGTACTCCGCCGACCTCCTGGCGCGTATCGAGGCGAAGATCAAGTCCGGCGAGACGCACGTTATTACGCCGGCGGGCAAGGAAGAGGCAGAACCCCGGCGCGGTGCAGAGGTCATAGACCTTGTTTCGCTGTTGCGCCGCAGCCTCGACAAGAAAGCGCCGAAAAGCACGGCAGCCGCCGAAGCTCAGGAGAAGGCGGAACCGAAGCGGGCGGCCGCGCGTAAGTCACCTTCGCGGTTGTCCAAAAAAGCACCGGCGCAGCGTAAGCGCGCTTAG
>DATLEF010000004.1:0-23924 GCA_035525455.1 Burkholderiales bacterium | reverse complement strand
CCTCGGGACCCATGCCCGCCGGCTCGAAGCCGTCAGCCATGAAACGGTTCCTGATGTCGGGCGCCTGCATGATCTTGACCACTTCGCGGCTGACGGTCGCGACCGCATTCTTCGGTATGCCTGTAGGCATGAAGAGGCCATACCAGCTCGCTGCGTCGTAACCTGTCAGCGCGGACTCGTCGATCGTCGGCACGTCGGGCATTGCGCTGCTGCGTTTGAGCGTGGATACCGCGAGCGCCTTGATCCGGCCTGCGCGCACCTGGCCGAGTCCGGCGGGTATCGACGTGAACAACACCTGCACTTCTCCGCTCGCCAGCCCGACGATCGAAGGCGCGCTGCCTTTGTACGGCACGTGTTCCATCTTGATTCCGGTGAGCGATCGGATGAGCTCCATCTCGAGGTGCGTGATGTTGCCGATGCCGCCCGAGCCGTAGGTGATCTGGCCGGGCTTGGCGCGCGCGAGCGCGATGAGCTCCTTCACGTTCTTCACCGGCAGCGACGGGTGCGCGGCGAGCACCGATGGTCCCATCGCGACGAGGCTCACCGGCTCGAGGTCTTTCGTGACGTCGAAAGGCATGTTCACGAAAAGGCCCGGCGTCGAGATGGTCGAGTTCGACATGAGCAGCGTGTAGCCGTCGGGCGGCGATTTGGCGACGAACGCCGCACCGATGTTGCCCGCCGCGCCGGGTCTGTTCTCGACGATAACCGATTGCCCGATCGCATCGCCCAGATATTTACCGACCGCGCGCGCCGAGATGTCGACGCCGCCGCCGGCTGCGAATCCCACGATGATGCGCACCGGTTTCGCGGGATACGACTGTGCGATAGCGCTGGGCGACAGCAGCACGCACGTTGTCGCCGCCGCGGCAGCGACCGCGCTGGATGTTTTCACTAAGTCTCCTCGTATTTTTAGTTGTTTCAGCCCAGGTAATCGCGCTGTCGTTCCGCGTATTCCTCACGCTGGGTGACGCCATCCATTTCTTCGGCCGATGCGATGCGTGATTTCAAATCGGCCGGCGAGCCGCCTTTGTAGAGATGCTCGTACGTATCGCGCAATGCTTTCACCGCCGCAGCGATCGGCTGGTGGCCCTGCAGCATGATGCGCACGCCGAGCGCCTGCAGCCGCTTGCGATCAGCCGGGGCAGCGCCCGAACCGATGATGAGCGGCAGGTCGACCGCCGCGTGCACCGCTTCGATCAGCGCGATGTCCTTGAAGCCGACGACGAAGAGCGCGTCGATGCCCGTGGCCGCATATGCTTTCGCACGCGCCACCGTCCCTTCGACACCTTCCGTGCGCGCCGCCGCGGTGCGCGCCGCAATCACGAGTGCGGGATCGCTGCGGGCCGCGAGCGCCGCTCTGAGCTTGCCGGTCATTTCGGGAGTCGACACGACTTCGTTCGGGTCGCCTCCGAAACGCGCGGGAAGCACTACGTCCTCGATGGCGATGAGTGAGACCCCCGCATGCTCGGTCTCTTCGATGGTGCGCATTACGTTGAGCGCATTGCCGTAGCCGTTGTCGGCGTCGACGAGCAGCGTGAGATTGCCGGCCCGCACGACGCGCCTCACCTGATCCGCGAATTCGGTCAGTGTGACGACGCCCAGATCAGGCCCAGGGAGTGTAGCCGCGGTTGCAATCGAGCCGGACAGAAGTCCGAGCTCGAAGCCGACCAGCGACGCGACGCGTGCGGACAACGCATCGTGGACGCTCGCGGGCGAGACGCATTCGGATCCCTTGAGAATCGCACGCCCCCGCAGTCTCAGTTCGTGATGAGTAAGTCTCGTTGCCATTTATCGCTCCTTTACCAATCCGAGGTCCGTAAGTATCTCCCGAAGCTGCACCGCCTGCTGAGCGAACAACCGACCGGTGGCGTCGCTTTTCATGTACGCAGGTGTCAATCCGTTCGTCTCGAGCGCGCGCTGCCACTCGTCCTGCGCGACCGCTCTGCCTACGAGCGACTCCCAAAACGCGAGCTGCTCGGGCGTCATACCGCGGGGACCGATGAGCGCGCGCCAGCTGCTGAACGTGACGTCCACGCCCTGCTCCCGCCACGTCGGCACCTGCGCGAGCGCTCCGCCAAGGCGCTGGTTCGCCGCAATTGCAATCGCGTTCAAGCGGCCAGCCTGTACGTGCGGTCCCACCAGTCCCGTGGTCGTGATCGCAAGATCGACGTGGCCGCCGAGCACGGCCGTGATCGATTCTCCGCTCGAATTGAAAACCGCGATCTTGTAGCGCCTGGGATCGGCCCCGACGGTCTTGCCGACGAGACTGACGGCGATGTGATTCGCATTTCCCAGCGCTGCTGCGAGCGCCATGCTGACCGATGACGGATCCTTCTTCAGGCGCTCGAGCAGGTCGCGCCCCGTCCTGATCGACGATTTCGGATTCACCACGAACGCAATGTGCTCGTCGGCCAGCATCGCGATCGGCGTGATGTCCTGATAGCTGACCAGATTCGCGCCGACGATGCGGTTGGTGATGATCGTAAAGGGCGTGACCGCGACGTGGTGTGCATCCGCCGGGTGCGAGGTGAGATACGTGAAACCCACCGCGTTGCCGCCACCCGCCCTGTTGACGACGTTCACGTTCGCGTTGGTGAGCTGCTTCTCCTGTATAACGCGCTGGAGCAATCGCGACATGCTGTCGAGCGCGCTTCCTGCGGCAGCCGGCACGATGATCTCGATCGTGCGGGTCGGCTGCCATTGCGCGATAGCGGCAGTGCTGGAACACAACGTAATCAAGCCAGCAGCAATCGCACCACGCATCGAATCTCCTTTACAAACCATCTCAAAAAACTCCGTTCGTCCTGAGCGTAGCACTGCGGAGTCGAAGGATGAACGCTCGAGCACTATTGAAACGCGTCTCAGCTATTATCTGGCAAACTCCCGCATCCATCCGCATGAGGTTAGCCATGTCACCGCAACACCGGCTCGTCCACGTTGACGACGTCACGCCCGAGAACATGAAGAAAGGGGAAGGCTGGGCCATCTCGGAGTTCCGCCTGCCCATCACCGGCAAGGATGGCAGCTCCACTACTCTTTTTCACTCCATCTTCCGCCCCGGCTCAACGCACGCCAAACACCTTCATGGCAGATGCGACGAGATCGCGGTTTATCTGAAAGGCCACGGCATCGTCGGCCAGCGCGACGAGCGCACCGAAGTGCGGCCCGGCCATTGCCGCCTCATGCCGAAAGGCTCCGAGCATTTCTTTTACAACGAAACGAAAGACGAGGACGGTCTCGTCATCGGCTTCTACGTCGGCGCCAAAGACGTCAAGGATACAGGCTACGAATTTTGCGGCTCGGTAACCGAGCCCGACCTGAAGCTGCCGCGGCGCAAAGGACTGAGCGACGGGATCCTCGTGAACGTCGAGGACGTGAAGCCCTTACAGACGAATGCGAAAGACGGCTGGAACGTCACCGACTTTCGCATTCCGATCGGACGCCACAACGGAAGCTCGACAGCCCAGTACTGGGCGAAGCTTTTGCCCGGCGACGTGCGCCACAAGCATCGGCTCGACAACTGCGAAGAGCTTTATTACGTCATCAGCGGCCGCGGCATCGTAGGCGTAGGCGCCGATCGCGCCGAAGTGCGCGGCGGCCACGTTCATTTCATCCCTCAAGGCGTCGAGCGGTTCATGTACAACGCGAGCAAGACCGAACCGCTTGAAGTGATCGGCGTGTACACCGGCGCGGGAAGCGTGGAAGAGACCGGTTACGTCTACACCGGTCAGGTCACGGCGGCGGATGTCGGAACGGCGCCTGTGTAGCGGCACATAACCGCGGGCAAGCAACGCGCGCGGCCGCGTTATTCAGCCCTGATGCCCGCGGCTTTCACGACTTTCCCCCAGCGCGCGATTTCGTTCGAGATGTGCGCGGCGAAAGCGGCCGGCGAATCGCCGATCGGCTCGAGCCCCTGAGAGGCGAGCTTCTGCCGCGTGTCCGGCATGTTGAGCACTCTCACGATGTCCGCATTGAGCTTCGCGACGATTTCTTTCGGCGTGGCTGCGGGCGCGATCAGGCCGTTCCACGTAGACGCATCAAACCCCGGCACACCGGCTTCAGCCATCGTGGGCAACTCGGGCAGCGCCGGAGACCTCCTGATTGAGGTCACCGCCAGCGCGCGCAATCGCCCCGCGTTCGCAAACGGCAGGACCGTCGTCAGATTGGCGAACGTCAGCATCACCTGTCCGCCGACGAGATCGGCCACCGCGGGTCCGCCGCCTTTATAGGGAACATGCACCATATCTACTTTCGCGAGCAGCTTGAATAGCTCTCCGGCGAGATGCGTCGAGCCGCCGACTCCGCCCGAGCTGTAAGTCATCTGGCCCGGGCGTGCGCGCAGCAGCGCGATCAGCTCTTTCACGTTTTTCGCCGGCACGCTCGGATGCACTGCGAGCACGTTCGGCGTCTGCCCCACGTTCGACAAGGCGACGAAATCCGAAAACTTGTACGGCACTTTGTCGTAGAGACTGAAGTTGACCGAGAATGCCGATGTCACCATCAGCATCGTGTAGCCGTCGGGTGCCGCGCGTGCGACCGCTTCGGCGCCTATCATCGTTCCCGCGCCTCCGCGGTTTTCGACCACGACTTGCTGTCCCCACAGCTCCGTGAGCTTGGCTGCGACGAGCCGCGCGAGCACGTCGGTGGAGCCGCCCGGCGCGAGCGGCACCACGATGCGCACGGGTTTGGCCGGAAACGTTTGAGCCTGCGCCCACGCTGCTGCCAGCAGCAAACCCGCGCATGCCGCCATCGCTCGCAAACACGTTTTCATAGTGCGTTTCCCTTTGCTGCTCAGTCGATCCGGATGTTCATTTCACGCGCGACTTTCGCCCACTTCGCGAGGTCGCTCCTGATGATCGCGGCAAACTGCTCGGGGCCCGCCGAGTTGATTTCCGCGCCTTGCTTGCCGAAGCTCTCCTTCACCTCGGCCAACGTAAGGATGTTCGCGATCTCCCTGTTGAGCTGAGTGACGATCTCACGCGGCACCGCGGCAGGAACGAGCACGCCGGTCCACAGGATGACTTCGTAGCCCGGAACGCCGGACTCCGCCACGGTGGGATACTCCGGAACGCTCGGCCAGCGCTTTGCGCTCGATACGGCGAGCGCTCTCAGCCTGCCGCTTTTTGCAAAGGGGAGCGCCGCCGGCAATGTTCCCATCATCGCCTGCAAGTGGCCGGCGACGAGATCGGCCGTCGCAGGCGCGCTGCCTTTGTACGGAATGTGTACGAGCCGGGTGCCGGTGAGTGCGCCGAAAAGGGCCATCGTCATGTGCGAGGTCGAGCCTGCCCCGGCCGAGCCATAATTTATTTCGCCCGGACGCGCTTTCGCGAGTGCGATGAGCTCTCTTGTGTTGCGCACGGGGAGCGACGGATTGGTCACCAGAAGAAACGGAATGTCGCCGGCGAGCGCGACCGGTGCGAAGTCGCGCACGGTGTCGTAGCCCACTTTCTGCGCCACGGCAGGATAGAGCGCGAGCTCGGACATCGAGCCCAGCAGAACCGTGTAGCCGTCCGGCACGGCTTTCGCCGCGATCTCGGTGCCGATCGCACCGCCTGCGCCCGTGCGGTTGTCGACGATCACGTGCTGCTTCAGGCGTTCCGAAAGTTTTGCGCTCAATATACGCGCGGTGACATCGGATCCCCCGCCTGGCGCGAACGGCACGATCATCCGTATCGCTTTCGCGGGATACGTCTGCTGTGCGTGTGCGGCGAATTGAGTGCAGACACCGCACAGCGCCAGTGCGAGCGCCGCCCTTACTGCACGCATGATCACTCCTTTTCTCCAGTCTGCAGCGCGCGGCTGCAGCGCTATTCGATTGCGATTGCGTGCGACCTCGCGTCGTCTTTCCGCTGCCCATGCTCACGTAACAACCGTTCCAGGCGCTGCGGCGTCACCGGAAGCTGCGTGATGATGCCCGGCATGCCAAGCGCGTCCTCTATCGCCGATGCGATGACGGCCCCGCACGCCGTGATGCCGCTCTCGCCGCCGCCCTTGAGCCCCAACGGGTTGAGCGGGCTCGGCGAGTCCTGCGTGAGCATGACGTCGATGTCGGGCACGTCCTGCATCGTCGGCAGCATGTAATCGGCGAACGTGACGGCGAGCGGTGTTCCGTTCTCGTCGTAAACGAATTCCTCGAACAGCGCACCGCCGAGCCCCTGCACCGCGCTGCCGACGATCTGGCCTTCCACGAGCATCGGATTGACCGCTACGCCGATGTCGTACGACGCGAGATAGCGCTCGATTTTCACCCCGCCCGTTTCGCGGTCGACTTTGACGACAGCGACGTGGGCGCCATAGGGGAACGCTTCCTCCTTGCATTCGAACACACCTTCGGCGGTGAGGCCCGGCTCGCGCCCTTTGGCAACGGCCGCAGCGGGCGAGAGCTCTTTCGCGACCTGTGCGAGCGTGACCGACGGCGACCCGGGCCGGTCCCTGCGCACGATGCGTCCGTCGACGACGTCGAGCATGTCGGCGGTGGCTTCGAGCATGTCCGAGGCGGCGACTTCGAGCGCTTTCGCGCGCAGCTTGGTCGCAGCGATGTGCGTCGCCGATCCCGTCATGATCGTGACGCGCGCGGCATTCGCGCCGAAGCCGTAATCGATGCGATCGGTGCGGCCGTGCACCACGCGCACGCTGCGATAATCGACACCGAGCGCATCACCGCAGATCTGTGCGAGCACGGTTTCCATCCCCTGACCGACGGAAGCCGCTCCGGTGACGAGCTCGACGGCTCCGGTCGTATCGACGCTGACCCTCACGCCTTCGACCGGGCCCTGCCCGCTTTTCTCGAGGAAGTAGGCGATGCCGGCGCCGACGGATTCGCCTGCGCGTCTCCGCTGTTTCATCTCGACCTGCAGATCGTTCCAGCCGATGCGAGCGAGGACTTTCTCGAGATGCGCCGGATAATCGCCCGAATCCAGCGTGACTGGCGCTCCGGCTACGCTCACCGCCCGTTCGTACGGCATCTGCGCGCCGCGAATGAGGTTGCGCCGCCGCACGTCGAGCGGATCGATGGCGAGCCTGGCGGCGATCGCGTCCATCAAACGCTCGTGCACGAAAGTCGATTCGAAGCGGCCGGGCGAGCGATACGTTGCGGCGGGCGTCTTGTTGGTGAGGCGAAAGTGTCCCGCGACTCTGAAAGCCGGCACGTGATAAGGCCCCGGCAGCATGCTCGCGGTGCCGTCGGCCACGCGTGCGCCGTGCGTGCGGACGTATGCGCCCTGATCGTGAAAGAACTCGTCGTCGAGCGCGAGAATCCGCCCCTCGGCATCGATCGCGGCGCGCACCCGATGCCGCTGCTCGCGCGATTGATTGCACGCCATCAGGTTCTCGCGCCGGTCCTCGATCCATTTGACGGGCCTACCGAGGCGCAGCGTTGCGATACAGACGAGCACGTCCTCGGGATAGATTTCGCCGCGAACGCCGAAGCCGCCGCCGATGTGGCATTCGTAGAGATGAATCGACGCGGGACTGCGTCGGAGCATGCGCGCGAGCATGTCGCGGTTCGGATGCGGCCTCTTGGTCGCGCCGTGGAGCTCGAGCACGTCGCGTGTGGTGTCGTAGCGCGCGATCGCGCCGCGAGTCTCCATTGGCACGCCCGAATGCCTGCCGATCGTCAGGTCGAGCTCGATCACGGCGTGCGCCGCGCGGAACGCGCCTTCGAGGTCTCCGAACTTTTTGCGTATGACCGTGGGCTCGGTGTTGCGCCCCGGCTCGAACTCGCCGGGCACCTGGCTCGCGGACGTGATGACCGGCAGCGGCTCGATTTCGACGTTTACGAGGTCGGCGATGTCTTCGGCGAGATACGAATCGTTCGCGAAAACGACCGCAACGGGCTCACCCACGTAGCGCACGCGATTCTCCGCCAGCACGCGTTGCCTGTAGGCCTCGAGTCCCTCGATTTTTGTGGGGCGAAACTCGATTGGCGGAATGTCCGCGACGTCGGCGAATGTCCATACCCCCGCGCAACCTTTCGCCGCGCGTGCGGCGCTCACATCGATCGACACGATCCTGCCGTGGCCGTGGCTCGAGCGCACGACGCGCATGTGCAGCTGGTGCGGGAAGGACACGCTCGCGGCGTAGCGGCCGCGGCCGGTGACGAGCGGCAGATCTTCGAGCCGCGTCACCGACTGCCCGACCCACTTTTTCCTCGCGGCGCCTGCGTCCGATGAGTCGATGTCAGCGCTCCGCTTTTTGCGACTGCATTACGGAGCGGGCTACGCGCACCGCTTTGATGATGTTCTTGTAGCCCGTGCAGCGGCAAAGGTTAGCCGACAGCGCTACTCGCAGATCGTCGTCGCCGATTTCGGGCTCGCGCTCGAGAACGCTCGCCGCGAGCATGAGGAAGCCGGGCGTGCAAAAACCGCACTGAAGCGCATGATGATCGATGAATGCGCGCTGCAGCGGATGCAGCTTGTCGCCCTGCGCGAGGCCTTCCACCGTCCGGATCTGCTTACCCTGCGCCTGCACTGCGAACATGAGACACGCGCGCACCGGCTCGTCGTCGATGATCACGGTGCATGAACCGCAGATGCCGTGCTCGCAGCCCGAATTGGTGCCCGTGAGCCCGCACTGATCGCGCAGCGTATCGGCGAGCGTGCGGCGCGGCTCGACGCGCACGGCGTAGTCGCCGCCATTCACGGTGAGCACGATATCGGTTTCGTGGCTCATCGTATCGTCTCCGCCGCTGCGAGCGCACGCTTGACGACGGCACGCACGACTTCGCGTTTGTACTCGGCGAGCTCGGGTTTTTCCTCGATCGGCGTAACGGCGTGCGCTGCAGCGTCCGCCGCGATGGCAAACGCTTCGTCCGCAGGGACCTGGCCGCGCAGCGCGGCTTCGGCTTCGGGGATCCGGCGCGCGCGGCTTTCCACGGCGCCCACGCCCACTCGCGGCTCGACGATCACGCCGCCTTCGATGCGATAAGTCGCGACCGACATCGCGATCGCGAAATCGCCGGCGCGGCGGCTGAATTCGTTGAAGCCGCAGCGCGTGCCGGCGCTCAATAGAGGCAGTCGCACTTCGATCAGCAATTCGTCGGGTGCGAGCACGGTCGTCATGATCCCTTCGACGAACCCGGGTTCGGCAATCGTGCGTGTGCCGCGCGTGCTGCGTGCGACCATTTTCGCACCGAGCGTTGCAGCGACGAGGCACCACTCCGAAGCCGGGTCGGCGTTCACGATACTGCCGCAGAAAGTGCCGCGCGTGCGGATCGGACGGTGAGCAATGTGGTGCACGACCGTAGTGAGGAACGCGCCGAGCGGGCCATCGACGACGGGATGTTCGAAAGCGGTGTGACGCACGCATGCGCCAATGCAAAGCTCGCCGTCCCTGATTTCGAGACTGTCGAGTCCCGCCACCGCGTTGATGTCGACGAGATGCGCAGGCTGCGCAAGCCGCAGCGCCATCGCTGCGACGAGGCTCTGTCCGCCCGCGATCACGCGCCCGTCGTGCGGCGCCACCGCGGCAAGCGCCGCGATCGCGTCATCGAGCGTTTTCGGCGCGTAATACGAAAACGGACTGGGCTTCACGACTGTCGCAAAAAATGGAAAAGTTCAGGTATTTTAGACAGAAGGCGCAGCGGAATGGAATAATGAGCCCGCAGAAAAATAGAGGAACGCAGCCGGTCCGGTTTGCTCGGGAGCGCACAGCGGGGAATGCAGCGGAGCATCGATCTCAAGTGGGCGGCTATCGCGCTGTCGGTGGCGCTCATCGCCTATCTCGCGCTCGTTCCGCTGGGTTTTCTTCTGTGGCAAAGCTTCTTCACACCGCGCAGCGCCGCGAAGGCCGCGGAGCTGACGCTCGAAAACTACCGCATCGCTTATGCGAGCGCGGAGACCGCGCGCCTGTTCCTGAACTCGCTGCAATACGCGGCGGGCTCCGCGGCATTCGCGTTTACGGTCGGTGCGCTCCTCGCGTGGATGAACGAGCGCACCAACACCCCTTTCAAGACGCTCTTCTTCGCCCTCGCGCTGATCCCGCTCATCGTTCCCGGGATTCTGTTCACGGTGTCGTGGATTTTCCTGGCGAGCCCGAAAATCGGACTCATCAATCTCGCGCTGCAGTGGGTCTTTTCGACCGATCAGGTCTTCGTGAACGTGTATTCGATCTGGGGCATGATCTGGGTCGATGGCCTGCACTACTCGCCGATGGCTTTTCTCCTGATGACGGCGGCGTTTCGATCGATGGACCCGGCGCTGGAGGAATCGGCGCTGATGAGCGGCGCGAGCGTGCTGCAGACCGCGCGCCGCGTGACGCTGAAGCTCGCGCTCCCCGCGATCGTCGCGACGCTGCTCATCCTGTTCGTGCGCGCGCTCGAGTCGTTCGAGGTGCCGGCGCTGCTGGGGTTGCCGGCGGGCATCCATGTCTTCACTTCGTCCATCTACCAGGCGATCCATCAGTACCCGAGCCAGATCGGACTTGCGTGCGCGTACGGCGTCACGCTTCTGATCATCACCACGCTCGGCATCTATTTCCAGTCGCGCGTGACGGGCCGGGGGAGCAAATACTCGACCATCACCGGCAAAGGGTTCAGGCCGCGCCCCATCGATCTCGGAAAGTGGCGCTATTTCACCGCCGTCCTTTTCATCGCGTATCTGCTGCTGATCGTGGTCCTCCCGTTTCTGGTTCTGGTGTGGTCCTCGCTTCAGAAGTTCTACACCCCGCCTTCTCCGGGGGCGCTGCAGAACCTGACGCTCGATCCGTACCGCTTCGTGTTCAACCACGCCCCGCTCGGCAACTCGGTATGGAACACGATCGTGCTTGCGACCGGCAGCGCGACGGTCATCATGCTCGTGACTTCGGTCATCAGCTGGATCACCGTCAAAACCCGAATGCCGGGACGCTGGCTGCTCGACAATCTCGCGTCGGTGCCGCTGATGTTTCCCGGCATCGTCCTCGGTCTCGCCATGCTCATCTTTTATCTGAACGTGAACATCGGCGTCTACGGCACGCTCTGGATACTCTTCATCGCGTACCTCACGCGGTTCCTGCCGTACGGCATGCGCTACAACACGACTTCGATGCTGCAGATCCACAAGGAGCTCGAGGAGTCGGCGCAGATGAGCGGCGCGTCGTGGGGAACGACGTTCAGGCGCATCCTACTGCCTCTGCTCAAGCCCGGGCTCATCGCCGGATGGATATACATCGTCATCGTGTCGACGCGCGAGCTCTCGACTTCTATCCTGCTCTACAGCCCCGGCACCGAGGTCGTTGCGATCGTGATCTGGGAGCTTTGGGAAAACGGACAATACGTCGAGCTCTCCGCGCTCGGCGTGATGCTCATCGTCGCGCTCTTCATGCTGGTCGTTGCAGCGCAGCTCCTCGGCCGCAGGTTCGGCCTGAAGGAAGCGTGATAAGTAAGACCCGCCTCGCCGACGCATCGGCGAAGGAAACAGGAGAAGAGGTCGCATGCTGAAGGTTGAGCAGCTTTGCACCGAATACACCGACGAGCGCGGACGTGTCGTCAAAGCCGCACAGGACGTGAGCTTTGACGTGCCCACGGGCAAGTTTTTCACGCTGCTCGGGCCGAGCGGCTGCGGCAAGACGACGACGTTGCGCTCGATCGCAGGCCTCGAGCGGCCGACATCCGGCGAGATCACGGTCGACGGTGCGCTCGTCTATTCGTCGGCCGGGCGAGTGTTCGTCGCGCCCAACAAGCGCAAGTTCGGAATGGTCTTCCAGTCCTATGCGATCTGGCCCCACATGAACGTCTTCCAGAACGCCGCTTTCCCGCTCGAAGTCGGCCACGCGCAAGCCAATCGCCGCGAAATCCGCGACAAGGTCATGCGCGTGCTCGATACCGTCGGGCTGGCGGAGCTTGCCGATCGTGAGGCGACCGCCCTTTCGGGCGGACAGCAGCAGCGTCTCGCGCTCGCCCGCGCCCTGGTGATGGAACCCAGGCTGCTGTTGCTCGATGAGCCGTTATCCAATCTCGATGCGAAGCTGCGCGAGCGCATGCGCTTCGAGTTGAAGCGCCTGCAGAACGAGCTCGGGATCACTACGATCTACGTGACGCACGACCAGTCCGAAGCGCTGGCGCTCTCGCACGAAATCGCCGTAATGGGCGAAGGCCGCATCGTTCAGATCGGCGCGCCGCGCGACATTTACGATCGACCGTGCAACAAGTTCGTCGCGGACTTCGTGGGCACCACCAATTTCATCGAGGCGACGGTCCTCGCCCGGGAAAACGGTGCGGACGAGTACCGGCTGCAATGCGCGATCGGCGAGCTCGTCGCGCGCTCGGTGCGGCCGCTCGCGCGGGGCGACAGCGCACTGCTTTCGATTCGGCCGGAGGACATCGAGCTCTCCGCGCACAAGCCGCACGGCGCCAACGTCTGCGAAGGCACGGTGCAAGCGAAAGTGTTCCTCGGCGAGTACCTGGATTTCGAGGTGAGCGTGGCCGAGCGCGTGCTGCTTGCGCGCGTTCATCCTTCCGTCGACTGTGCGGTCGGCCAAAGAACGTTTCTGCAGATGCGCCCGGAAAAATGCGTTGCAATCAATCAATCGTAAGGAAATCGAGATGACCGACGTGTTCATGCGAATTGTGATCGTGCTGTTTGCCGCGCTATGCGCCGCAGCGACTGCGACGGCACAGCCACGCGCCGAGGTGCCGCTCGCGATGTACGACGGTCCTGATCGCGAGCAGCGCCTGCTGGCCGGTGCACGCAAGGAAGGCACTCTCATGTTCTACACCTCGCTCAACGAGCAGAACATGGCACACCTCGTCGCGGGCTTCGAAAAGAAATCCGGCATCAAGGTGAGAACCTGGCGCTCGAACGCCGACCGCGTGCTGCAACGCATGCTCACCGAGTTCCAGGCAGGCCGCTTCGAAGTCGATGTCGTCCATCCCGGATCGGGTGAGCTGGAAGTGCTGCACCGGGAAAAAGTGCTGGCGCCCGTCAACTCGCCGCATCACAGGAATCTCCTCGCCGCCGCGTTTCCCGCGCACAGGGAATGGGCGCCGACTTTTCTTTCGGTTTGGGTGCAGGCTTACAACACCAGCGCGATAAAGAAAGAGGATCTGCCCAGGACGTACGAGGACCTGCTCAATCCGAAGTGGAAAGGCAAGCTCGGCATCGAAGCCGGCAACGACGACTGGTTCGGCAAAATCGTGAGCGAGATGGGCGAGCAGAAAGGACTGAAGCTCTTCCGCGAGATGGTCGCGACGAACGGGCTCTCAGTGCGCAAAGGCCACACGCTGCTGAACAACCTCGTCATTTCAGGCGAAGTGCCGTTCGCCGTCACCATGTACAACTATCTGCCGCAGGAATCGAAGAAGAAAGGCGCGCCGATCGACTGGATCGCGCTCGAGCCGGTGGTGGCGCGCGCGAACGGTGTCGGGGTCGCGCGGCGAGCGCCGCATCCGCACGCGGCGCTGCTCTTCTACGATTTCCTGATCAGCGAAGAGGGGCAGAAGCTTTTCGCCGAGCGCGAATACGTGCCGGCGAGCCGCAGCGTCAAATGGCCCGTCAAAGGCAACATCAAACTGATCGATCCTGCTGAAGCGCTCGATCAGGGGGAAAAGTGGACCAAGGCTTTCCAGGAGATCGTGCTGAAGCGCCAGTGAGGCGCGAATCACTCCGCCCGACGCGTAGGCGGCGAGCCGGGCGCTGCTGCGACGGTTTACTCCAGGTAATGCCCGATGTGCTGCAGACTCGAAGGCACGAACAGCTCCTCGAGTTTCGGCAGGTGCCGGATGATGCCTTCGTCGTGCGTATAGCGCACGGCGACTTCGAGGTTAGTGCGATTGTCCTCGAGGTTGTAAGGCCACGGGTCGGCGCCGAACACCGCCTGCTGCTCTTTCATGTGCTCCTCGGCCCACACGAGCGCGATCACGCGCGGATTCAGCATGCGGCGGTAACACTGCTCCTTCGCGTTCTGAAAACCCTGCAGCACGCTCACCGCCGCCCACGGATACCGCTCGAGGATCTCGTTCCTGATGACGACCGTGTGCATGATCGGGAAAATGCTGGTCCTTTTGTAGTATTCGATCTCAGCGCCCTTGGGATCGGGAAAGAGCAGACCCACTTCCGGCGAGCGCTTGCGCAATGAAGGCAGCGCCTCAGGGTATATCGCCGCTTCGATCTCTCCCGTGACCAGCATCTCGTCGACGTTCCTGCCTTCAGGCACGCGGCGCACTTTCATCCAGGCGGCAGGTGTGATCGCGAGATCTTCCTCTTCCTGGCACCACCATTCGATGCTTTTCAAATCGACGCCATAGTGCTCGCCCAGGATGCCGCGCATCAACACGCCGGCGGAATTGCGCAGCGTGCGCAACCCGACGCGTTTGCCGTTGAGATCGCTCGGCCTGGTAATGCCGCAGCGCGTGTTGATCGCGACGTAGCCGTGACGGAAACGGCGATGCGGAAAGACCGGAATCGCGGTGTATGCCGCACCCGCTTCGCGCGCGACGAGATAACCGACGAACGAAAGCTCGCACACGTCGAATTCCTGCGAGCGCAGCATGCGCCGATGCCTCTCGGGGGAGGCCATCGTGAGGACGGTGAAATCGATGCCCGGCACAGTTGCGGTACCGTCGATGAGGCCCCCCATCAGGTCGTACGGGCCGCAGGCGAGCGTAAGCTTGAGAAGGCTCATGAGTTCTTCCTCGATTCGTGTGCGGGTCGTCGCGGTGGGTCGCGCAAAAGCTTCTTCAGCCGCTGCGGCGTAACGGGCAGCCGCGTCACCGCGCCGGGCACGCCGATCGCGTCGTCGATCGCGGAAGCGACCGCGGCGCCGACCGCATTGATCCCCCCTTCGCCCGCGCCCTTGAGCCCGAGCGGATTGAGCGGGCTCGGCGCATCTTCGGTCACGAGCACGTCCACGTCCGGCACTTCCCCTATGGTCGGCAGCAGATAGTCGGCGAACGTGACGCAAATCGGTGAACCGTTCTCGTCGTATGCAAACTCTTCCAGCAGCGCGCCGCCGAGACCCTGCACGAAACCGCCCGCGATCTGGCCTTCGACGAGCATCGGATTGACCGCACGCCCGATGTCGAACGCGGCGAGATAGCGCTCCACCTCGAGGCCGCCCGTGTCGCGATCGACTTTCACCACGGCGACGTGCACACCGTACGGATACGTCATGTGCTCGGCTTCGAACCAGCCTTCGGCGCTGAGCCCCGGCGCGCGCTTCTTCGCAGCCGCTGCCGCCGGAACGAGAGCGCGCGCGACTTCCGCGAGCGATACCGATGCTCCGTCGGGCCGATCGGTGCGAATGATGCGTCCGTCTACGATGTCGAGCATGTCAGGTGTGGCTTCGATCAAGTGCGCGGCGGCGATTTCGAGCGCCTGTGCGCGCACCTTGAGCGCGGCGATGCGCGTGGCCGAACCCGTCATGACCGTCACGCGCGAAGCGTGGGCACCGAAACCGAATTCGATGGCGTCGGTGCGGCCATGGATCACGCGCACGTTCGAGTAATCGACGCCGAGCGCATCGGCGCAGATCTGCGCGATCACGGTCTCCATGCCTTGTCCGACCGACGCCGATCCCGTAACGACTTCGACAATGCCGGTCACGCCGACTGAAACTCTCACGCCGTCGACGGGTCCGAGACCGCTTTTTTCGACGAACAGTGCGATGCCGGCGCCGACCGCTGCACCTTTCGAGCGGCGGCGTTTCAGCTCTTCCTGCAGCGCGTCCCACCCGATGCGGGCAAGCGCCTTGTCGAGCAATCGCGCGTAATCGCCCGAATCGAGCACGAGCTCGGTGTCGAGCACGTCCATCGCGCGCGCATACGGCATTTCTTCGCGGCCGATGAGGTTACGCCGGCGCACCTCAATCGCGTCGAGGCCGAGCTTCGCCGCGACGGCATCCATGATGCGCTCGCAGACGAACGTCGATTCGTAGCGTCCGGGCGCGCGGTAAGTCGCAGCCGGCGTCTTGTTGGTGAGGCGGTAATGCCCGGCCGCGCGATAAGCCGGTATGCGATACGGCCCCGGCAGCATGCCTGCGGTCATGTCGGCCACGCGCGCGCCGTGCGTCCTCACGTACGCGCCCTGATCGTGGAAAAACTCGTCGTCGATGGCGAGCACGCGCCCATCCGCCGCTACTGCGGCGCGCACGCGATGCCGCTGCTCGCGCGAATGGTTGCACGCCATCAGGTTCTCGCGGCGATCTTCGATCCATTTCACCGGCCGCCCGAGCCGCAATGCGGCCGCACAGACGAGTACGTCCTCGGGATAGATCTCGCCGCGCACCCCGAAACCGCCGCCGATGTGGCATTCGTACAGATGCACCGAAGAAAGGCTGCGGCCGAGCATGCGCGCGAGCAGGTCGCGATTCGGATGCGGACGCTTGGCTGCGCCGTGCAGCTCGAGCACGTCTCGCGTAGCGTCGTAGCGGGCGATCGCGCCGCGCGTCTCGAGCGGCACGCCGGAATGGCGGCCGATCGCGAGATCGAGCTCGATCACCGCATGTGCGGCGCGAAACGCCGCGTCGATATCGCCGTACTGCTTGCGGATGACAGCGGCTTCGGTGCTGCGGCCGGGTTCGAATTCCCGGGGCGGCGCGCTAGCATCGAGCACGACCGGCAGCGCTTCGATTTCGACCGTAACTAAATCGGCGGCGTCTTCGGCGCGATAAGCGTCGTCGGCAAATACGACGGCGAGCGGCTCACCGACGTAGCGCACGCGGTCTTTCGCGAGCACCGGCTGGCGGTAAGGCTCGAGGCCCTGCACGCGTGTGGGACGGAACTCGATCGGCGGCAGATCGGCGACATCGCTCGCGGTCCACACCGCAACACAGCCGCGCGTGCGCAACGCCGCACGGGTATCGATGCCAACGATGCGGCCGTGCGCGTGGTTCGAGCGCACAACGCGCATGTGCAACTCATGCGGGAACGAGATACCGGCCGCGTAACGGCCGCGGCCCAGGACGAGCGGAAGGTCTTCGAGCCGCGGGACCGACTGCCCCACGAAAGTGCGGCGGATCGCGGGGTCGGGCCCGGACTTCATTGAGGTGTCGATTTACGTCTGAATAGCCGCGCGATGCTGTCCCGGAGTGCCCGCGCGAGCAACGTCAAGCCGGAGATCGGTTTTGCCCGCGGCGGTGCGGATGGCGATGGCGGTGCCGCCCCAGCGTCGCCCGCAGTGAGCGGTTGCGGGGCCGCGGCCACCGGCGATTGCGCAAGCTGAGACTTGAGCGTCTCGCCGAACTGATTGATCACCTGGGCCGCGAAGCTCTGGATCATTCCCGAGCCGCGGCCGTACTGGGCGATCGATCCGGAAAGCTTCACATCGGTGTGAATGAGGACGCGTGTGCCCGAGCCGGAAGGCTCGAGCCGAAAGTCGATAACCGAATCACTCGTGCCGCGACCTTTTGGATCGGCACCGTGCGCGCGCACACGCGCCTTGCGGTTCGCGTGATCGATCTCTTCGAACTTCGCCTGCCCCGCGAGCGAGAGCGCGACCGGGCCCAGCCGAACGGCGACTTTGCCTTTGTAGGTGTTCTCGTCGACGACCTGCGTCAGCTCGGCGCCCGGTATGCAGCGCGCGACGCGCTCGATGTCGAGCAGCACCTTCCACGCTTCGGCGGGCGGCAGCGGCACCTCGAAACTGTTGTCGAACTCCATCGGGTGCCTCGTGCCGTCAGAATCGAATTCGAATCCTCAACTGATCCCGATCATACCTGCCTCGTACGTATCGCGCGGCGGGTGGGCCACCATCGCGCCCGTCAGCTCCGAGACGCGCTCGATGCCTTTCTTTTCGCACCAGCGCTCGAGACCTTCGATGATCGCGATCATGCCGGTCGGATTGCGGAAGCTCAGGAACCCGATCTCCACGGCGCTCGCACCCGCGAGCAGGTACTCGACGACGTCTTCCACCGTCATTATGCCGCCGCAGCCGATGATCGGAATCTTCACCGCCTTCGCGCACTCGTTGACCATGCGCACGATGATGGGCTTGATGCCGGGCCCGGACAACCCGCCGTAACCGTTGCCGATATACGACAGGAAGGTGTCGGTGTTGATCTTGAGCCCGAGGATCGTATTCGACACCGTGAGCGCATCCGCGCCCGCTTTTTCGGCGGCTTCGGCGACGGCCGTGATGTCGCCCGCGTTCGGCGAAAGCTTGGCCCACAGCGGCTTCGTCGTCGCTGCGCGGCAGAGCTTCACCACTTTGTAAGTGTGCTCCTCGTTGAGCGCAAAGTTGCCGCCTCCGGGCTGGCGCGTGGGACACGAAATATTGACTTCGATCGCGTCCACGCCCGGAACGCTCACGTCGCGCGCCATATCGGCGAAATCCTCGATGGTCTCGGCCGTGATGCTGCACACGAGCGGCGGCGTGAACTGCTTGTATTCGCGAAGCTGCACGTCGAGAAAATACTCGAGGCCTTTCGTCGGCAGCCCGATCGAGTTGATCATCCCGCCCTGCACTTCGGAGACGCGCGGCGGGGGATTGCCTGCGCGGTACTTGCGCGAGACGGTCTTCGAGACGAGCGCACCGAGCCGATTCAGATCGATCACCTGAGAGAACTCGGTGGAGAACGTGCCGGACGCCGGCATGATGGGATTCGGCAGCGCGACGCCGCCGATGTTGACCGACAGATCTACCATCCCAGCACCTCCTGCAGATCGAACACCGGTCCTTCAACGCACACGCGCCGCATTTCTTTTCTGCCGCCGACTTCGAACGTGCGCACGCAGATGTAGCAGGGACCGAGACCGCACGCCATGATCTGCTCCATCGCGGCCTGTCCCGGAATGCCGTGTTCTTTACCGATGCGCTTCATGAGCTGCAACAATCGGTTCGAGCCGCACGTGAAGAAGGCATCGGCCTTGTTCTCGGCGATCAGACGCATGAGGATTTTTTCCACGTTCTCGATGGCGCTCGTGCCATCCGTGTCGAGCACCTTGATGACCGTGCCGACGCTTTCGAAGAGGTCGGCGGCAAGCGCGAGGTCGGGGCTGCGCGCGCTCAGGATCGCGGTGACCCGCACACCCAGCTCGCCCGCGACTTGCGAGATCGGCGCCATCGTCGCGAGACCGACACCGCGGCCGAGAACGACGACGTTCTTCCAGTGCGGCTCGAGCCTGAAGCCGATTCCGAGGGGCCCGAGCATGCTGAGTGTGTCGCCCGGCCCGAGCTGCGCGAGACCTCGCGTGCCGCGGCCTGCGACTTTGTACAGGAATTCCAGGCGCCCGCTCGAGCGCGCGACGCGATAGACGCTCTGCGGACGCCGAAACCAGACTTCCACTTCATCGGGCGTCGGGCACAGCAGCTGAAAAAACTGACCGGGCTGTGCCGCAAGCGCTTTGCGCGATGCTTTGACGACGAGATGCCGGTATTCGTCGTTGACCCACTCGTGCGCGACGACCGGGCACAACGATTCTTCCGCGGGGCACTGAGGCGGCGAGTGTTCTTCGGTCGCTGTGCCGACGGTTATGGCTGCGCTGGCGTACTTCATGGCTTTCGGGGACTCTCCGGGCCGCGATTGCGGTGCAGAGATTTAAACGCACCGGTGTCTTAAAATCAAGACGTTTCTCAATTTTGGGACACAGACTCTGCTGGTCCTACTCCCCCTACGCGTACTTGCTCAGGAGTCCGCGTAGAAACTTTGCTGCCGCCGCCGCTTTCAGCGCCCGTCGCCACATTTCGGTCACGCTTTTCTGATGCAGCTCGAGCGCTTCCGGAGCGCCCGTGATCATGGCGACGCCGACGCGCACATTGGGCTGCTCGCCCAGCCGGAAAGGGCTCAGCGAGAGGAGCTCGCGGTCGGGCTGCCGGAAAATCTGAAAGCCCGGGAGTGTGTCGGGGACGATTCCGACCTGAATGCCGATCGGCTCGTCTTCGAGCATCTCGGCGAGGTGCGCGACCTCGATACGCGCCTGGGCGCGGCGCTCGCGCCGCACTTTTTCCGCGAGGCCGTGCTTGCCGACGTGACCGTCGCGCAGGAAGCGCTCGATCTCGGCAGACGAGATCAGGTTGACGATGCTCGGCCGCCGCGCGCGAAACGCAGTCTTGCGCTGCTTCAAAATCGTCATGATGGCGTCGACTTCCTTCAGCGCGCGTTTGCGGTTGTCGAGGCTTTCCGGGATGCTTTCGGCGAGGACGGCCGCGAGGGCGTCATCGAACGAATCCGATGCGAGCAGATAAGAAATCGGACCTGCCAGCACCGTGATGCGCTCCGCGGTCTCTTCGATCTGGCGCAGGCGCTCGAAATAGCTGACGGCCGAAGCGATGTACTCGACGCCGACACCGAGGAGCGTCGGCACCGATACGCCCAGCAGCTCCGAAAGCTTTTGCAGCGTGTCGATTTTCGTGAGCTCGCCTTTCTCGAAACGATAGAGCGCGGCGCGAGAGATACCGAGGCGCCTGGCGATCTCGTCCGCGCTCAGTCCCGATCCGAGGCGAAACGCCTTGAGCCGGTTGCCGATGTCGTCGAAGCGAAAAGTCATGGTGGCGCGAGACGCTCAAAAGCCCATTGTGTCAAAATTTGGAAAAGTATTGATATATTAGACACGTCTTTCAGATCGCTGGAGCAATGAACATCAGGACGCTTTCGTCATGCCGCGTGTTTGCCGCATGTGCAGCGGCGCTTTTCGCGCTCGCCTGCGGCGCAGCGCCGGGCGCACAGACGTATCCCGTCAAGCCGATCCGGCTGCTCGTGCCGTTCGCGGCCGGCGGCGGCAACGATGCGCTGGCGCGAATACTCGGTGCGCGGCTGGGTGAAGCGTTCGGGAATCAGGTCGTCGTGGACAACCGTGCAGGCGCAGGCGGCATCATCGCGAACGAAGTCGGCGCGAGAGCGGCACCGGACGGCTATACGCTGCTTCTCGGTTACCTCGGTCCTCTTGCAGTTTCGCCGAGCCTGCAGAAGGTGTCGTACGACCCGGTCGCCGATTTCGTTTCTCTCGGCTTTCTCGCCTCCAGCTACCACGTGCTCGTCGTGCATCCGTCGGTGCCGGCGCGCTCGGTGAAGGAGTTGATCGCGTACGCGAAAGCGAAGCCCGGCACGCTCAACAGCGCATATGCCGGCGCCGGTGCAGCGGGACATCTCGCGACCGAGCTTTTCCGATCGGTGGTCGGCATCGACATCGTGCACGTGCCTTACCGCGGCAGTGGGCCCGCCTCGGCCGCGGTGATGTCGGGCGAAGCACAGATGCAATTCGCGTCCATCTCGTCGAGCATGCCTTTCGTGCGGGACAAGCGCCTCATCGCGCTCGCAGTCACGAGCCCCAAACGCCTCGCTTCGGCGCCCGAAGTGCCGACGCTGATCGAAAGCGGCGTGAGCGGCGTCGACGCGCAATCGTGGTACACGCTGCTCGCGCCCACCGCGACGCCGCGCGAGATCGTGGATAAGCTGAGCGGCGAACTGAACCGCATACTTGCGACGGCGCAAGTACGCGAACAGCTTTCCCGGCTCGCGCTCGAAACCCAGCCGATGAGCCCGGCGGAGTTCACGAAATTTCTCAAGGCCGAAATCGCGAAGTGGGGCAAAATCGTTCGCGCGGCCGGCATCAAGCCCGAATAACCGATAGACGCTCGCGCGACACCGCGCCGCTATTCAGCCGTACAACGAAAGGAGCAGACGTTTTGGCCAACCCCGACCTGAGAGACTGGATCGCAAAAGTCGACGCCGCGGGCGAATTGCAGAAAATCAGCGGAGCCGAGCCCACCGAAGAGATCGGCGGCATCGTCGACCTCTACATGCGGCAGACCAATCGTCCCGCCGTGCTCTTCGACGATATCCCGGGCTATCCCAAAGGCTATCGCGTCCTCGGCAACATCCTCACGGGTGTCAAGCGCATCGCGCTCACGTTCGGCCTCTCGCCCGACATCGCTGAAATGGATCTCGTGCACTTCTGGCGCAAGTATCTGAACGAAGCGAAATCGATTCCGCCCGCGACGGTGAAAAGCGGACCCGTGATGGAAAATGTCACGACCGGTCGCGAGATCAACATCCGGAAGATCCCGACGCCCAAGTGGCACGAAGACGACGGCGGACCGTACATCGGCACCGGCGTCATGGTCGTGATGAAAGATCCCGATACCGGATGGATCAATTACGGCGCGTATCGCGTGCAGGTGTACGACGATCCTACGATCGCTTCGGTGATGATCTCGAAAGGCAAGCACGGCGACATCCTGATGCGGAAGTACCATGAGCGCGGCAAGACCTGCCCGATCGCGGTCATCTGCGGCATGCACCCCATCCTTTTCTCGATCGCCGGTATCGAAATCCCGTACGGCGTCAACGAGTACGACGCGGCCGGCGGCATGCTCGGCGAGCCGGTCGAAATCATCGCGGGACCTAAAACCGGCCTGCCGATCCCCGCGAATGCGGAAATCGCCTTCGAAGGCTTCATTTCTCCGGACGACGAAATCGACGAAGGGCCTTTCGGCGAATGGACCGGTTATTACGCCGGCGGCCAGCACAAGGCGCCGGTCATCCGTATCGAAACGTTCATGCACCGTAACAATCCGATTCTGCTGGGCGCGGTCCCCGCCGTGCCGCCGTGCGACGACACGTTCTATCGCGGCACGTACCGCTGCGCGGGCGTGTGGAAACAGCTCGAAGGCGCCGGCATCCCCGGCATCCAGGGCGTGTGGGCGCACGAGGCCGGCGGCAGCCGGCAATGGCTCACCGTATCGGTGAAGCAGATGTATGCCGGCCACTCGAAACAGGTCGGGCTCGTCGCGGCGCAGTGCCACGCCGGCGCCTACGCGAACAAGTACGTGATCGTCGTCGACGACGACGTCGATCCCTCCAACATGAACGACGTGATCTGGGCGATGTGCACGCGCGTCGATCCGCGGGAGGACGTCGACATCATCAAGAACGCGTGGAGCACCACGCTCGATCCGACGAGCTACCCCGCGGAGGACCGGCGGTTGAACGCGCGCATGGTCATCGATGCATGCCGTCCGTGGTTGCGGCGCGCTACGTTTCCCAAAGTCGCGCGGAACACGCCGGATCTCGATTCGAAATTGCGCGCGAAGTTCGCCGACGTGCTGCGAGGGTATTGACCTCGAACTCATGCCGCGCGAAATCCTGATGGCTGTCGCACTGCTCGCGGCTGCGTGCGCGCACGCGCAACAGGCCTATCCCGTGAAACCCATTCGCATCGTGGTTCCGTTCGCGCCGGGCGGCATCGCCGATTTCGCGGCGCGCAGCGTGTCACAGCGATTATCGGAGAGCTTCGCGGTGCCGGTGATCGTCGACAATCGCGCGGGCGCCGCAGGCATCGTCGGGAGCGACATCGTCGCAAAAGCGCCGGCGGACGGCTATACCGTGTTGATCACCAGCATTTCGCATACGATCAACCTGAGCGTGAACAAGAACCTGCCTTTCGATACGCGCCGCGATTTCACGCCGGTCGCGTTGATCGCCGATGCGCCCAATATGCTCGTCACGCACCCATCGCTGCCGGTGCGTTCGGTGAAAGAGCTGATCGCGCTCGCACGCGCGAGGCCGAAAGAGATTACGTACGCGTCATCCGGCAGCGGAACGTCGACGCACCTCTCGGGAGAGCTTTTCAAGGCGCTCACCCGCACCGATCTCACGCACGTGCCTTACAAAAGCGGCGGACCGGCTGTCACCGACTTACTCGGCGGCCACGTGCAGGCGATGTTCGCGACGCTGCCGAGCGTGCTCCATCATGTGAAAGCTTCGCGGCTGCGCGCGCTCGCTGTAACCAGCGGCCGGCGCTTCGCAGGCGCGCCGCAATATCCGACGATGATGGAAGCCGGAGTGGCGGGATACGACGTGAGCGGCTGGACGGGCATGTTCGTCCCCTCCGGAACGCCCGCCGAAGTGGTCCGGCGCCTTGCCGCAGAGACTTCGAAGATTCTGTCGGGGCCGAAAACGAAGGAGCTTTTCCTCGCGCAAGGCGCCGAGCCCGGCACGACGATGCTCGAGCCGTTTGCGGCGTTCGTCGAATCCGAAATCGTGAAGTGGAAAAAAGTCGTGGAGTTCAGCGG
>DATLEF010000219.1:0-9029 GCA_035525455.1 Burkholderiales bacterium | reverse complement strand
GCGGTCGGCAGCAGCACCGCGCTCGCCGCGATCTCGTCGCTCTTTCCCCTCGCCGCCGCGAAAGAAGTCTTCGCGCAAGGCGGCAAGATCGAAAAGCCCAACCTCAAGGTGGGCTTCATCCCCATCACGTGCGCGACGCCGATCATCATGTCGCAGCCGATGGGTTTCTACGGGCGTCAAGGGCTCAACGTCGACGTGGTGAAGACCGCCGGCTGGGCGGTGATCCGCGACAAGACGATCAACAAGGAATACGACGCGGCGCACATGCTCTCGCCGATGCCGCTCGCGATCACGCTCGGCGTCGGTGCGAACGCCATCCCGTATACCATGCCCGCCGTCGAGAACATCAACGGCCAGGCGATCACGCTGGCGATGAAGCACAAGGACAAGCGCGATCCGAAGCAGTGGAAGGGTTTCAAGTTCGCCGTGCCCTTCGACTACTCGATGCACAATTACCTGCTCCGCTACTACGTCGCCGAGCACGGCCTCGATCCCGACCGCGACATCCAGATCCGCTCGGTGCCGCCGCCCGAGATGGTCGCGAACCTGCGCGCCGACAACATCGACGGTTTCCTTGCGCCCGACCCGGTCAACCAGCGTGCGGTATATGACGGCGTCGGTTTCATCCACATGCTCACCAAGGAAATCTGGGACGGTCACCCGTGCTGTGCTTTCGCGGCAAGCAAGGAGTTCGTGACGACTTATCCGGTCACCTACCGGGCGCTCCTCACAGCAATCGTCGACGCCACGGCGTTCGCCGCGAAGCCCGAGAACCGCAAGCAGATCGCCGAAGCGATCGCGCCCGCGAACTATCTCAACCAGCCGCTGACGGTTGTCGAGCAGGTCCTGACCGGTACGTTCGCGGACGGCCTGGGCAACATTCGCAAGGAGCCCAACCGCATCGACTTCGACCCCTTCCCGTACCAGTCCTTCGCGGTGTGGATCCTCACGCAGATGAAGCGCTGGGGGCAGCTCAAAGGCGACGTCGATTACGCGAAGGTCGCGCGCGAAGTATTCCTCGCGACCGACGCGCCGAAGCTCATGAAGGAAGCGGGGATGAAACCGCCGGGCGCGGCCAACAAGAAATTCGCCGTCATGGGCAAGGAATTCGACCCGGCCAAACCTGACTCGTACCTCGCGAGCTTTGCGATCAAGCGGACCGCCTGAACGTGAAAGGCCGGATTTTACGAGCGCCCGGGCGAGCCGGGCTCAGCGTCTGGGGTGCACCGCTCCTGTCGATCGTGCTGCTGCTCATGTTCCTCGGCCTGTGGCATGCCGGCACGAAGCCCGAGGCCGGCAAGCAGGTGGTAACCGATGAGTACGCCAAGCTTGTTGGCGGTGAAGCGGCAACGGGACAGAAGTCGGCGCTCCCGACGCCGGCGGACGTAGGGCGAACGCTGTGGGGCCACCTCAACGATCCGTTTTACGACAAAGGTCCGAACGACAAAGGAATCGGAATTCAGCTTGCGTATTCGATTGCCCGTGTCGCATTGGGATACTTCCTCGCTGCGCTGGTCGCGATTCCGGTCGGATTTCTGATCGGCATGTCGCCGCTCGTCTACCGAGCGCTCGATCCATTCATCCAGGTGTTGAAGCCGATCTCGCCGCTCGCGTGGATGCCGCTTGCGCTCTTTACGCTGAAAGACAGCTCGGTCTCGTCGATTTTCGTGATTTTCATCTGCTCGATGTGGCCGATGCTCATCAACACCGCGTTTGGGGTGGCGAGCGTGCGCAAAGAATGGCTCAACGTGGCGAAGACCCTCGAGGTCGGTCCGCTGCGCAAAGCCTTTCGCGTGATACTGCCTGCTGCCGCGCCGACCATCATGACCGGCATGCGCATTTCCATCGGCATTGCGTGGCTCGTGATCGTCGCGGCCGAGATGCTCGTCGGTGGCACCGGCATCGGCTATTTCGTGTGGAACGAGTGGAACAATCTCTCCATCGCGAACATCATCAGCGGGATCCTCGCGATCGGTCTCGTGGGCATGTTCCTCGACCTCTCGCTGGCGAAGCTGACCAAGCTCGTCACGTTCCCCGAATGAAACACTACGCCGCTCGGCGCTCACTGTTTGCCGCTTACGGACCACCCCGATGAGCGACCCCCTGATCCGCATCGAAGGCATTGCGAAGCGCTTTGCCGGCCGTGGCATCGAAACCACGGTATTCGACGATCTGTATTTCTCGGTGCAACCGGGGGAATTCGTATGTCTCATCGGACATTCCGGCTGCGGCAAGACCACGATACTCAACATCCTCGCCGGACTCGATGAAGCATCGGAAGGCTACGTGTTCGTCGGTGGCCGCGAAGTAAGTGGTCCGAGCCTCGATCGCGCGGTGATTTTCCAGAGCCACGCATTGATGCCGTGGCTGACAGTGATGGGCAACATCGCTTTCGCCGTCACCTCGCGCTGGCCTGACTGGAATCGAGAGAAGGTACGCGAGCATTGTCAGAAATACATCGACCTCGTGAACCTGACCGGTGCAGAAAAAAAGCGCCCTGCGGAGCTCTCCGGCGGCATGAAGCAGCGCGTCGGTATCGCGCGCGCGCTCGCAATCCAGCCGCAGATGCTGCTCATGGACGAGCCTTTTTCGGCGCTCGATGCGCTCACTCGCGGCGTGCTGCAGGAAGAAGTGCTGCGCATCTGCGCGGAAACGAACCAGACGGTTTTCATGATCACCCACGACGTGGACGAGGCAATCCTGCTCGCGGATAAGATCGTGCTGATGACCAACGGCCCGCGCGCCAAAATCGCCGAGATCGTAGTGAATACGATGCCGCGCAGCCGCACGCGGCACGACCTGCACAAGCATCCGCATTACTATCGCATCCGCAACCATCTCATCGAGTTTCTCGTAGACCGGTCGCGCGCATTCGACGGCACGAGCGCTGCCGCCGGTTACGACCCGCGTAATCCTCCGCTCGTGCAACCCGGACTCGACCCCGGCGCTGCAGCGGACGGCGCAACAGTGATACCGGAGCGGTCGACGACGCCTGCGCTCGTCGCCGTTCGATAATCAACCGAGAAGGAGCACGACCATGAAAAAATCAGACGCACCCGAAGCGCTGCTTGCCGCAGCCAGCTATGCGAAGCCGATGTCTCGAAACGACGTCACCGAGTTGATCGTGATGGCCAGGATCAAGAAAGGGCTCACGTGGGCGAAAATCGCAAAAGCGGTCGGACAGAGCAAGGAATGGACGACGGCTGCACTGCTCGGGCAGATGCAGATGACCAAAGAGCAGGCCGAGAAGGCGGGGAAGCTCCTCGGGCTGCCAGGCGATGCGGTTCTGCTCCTGCAGCAGGTGCCGTACAAAGGCTCGCTGCCGACTGCGGTGCCGACTGATCCGCTGATTTATCGGTGGTACGAAATCGTGAACGTCTACGGGACGACCATCAAGGAGCTGATCCACGAGGAATTCGGCGACGGCATCATGAGCGCGATCGATTTCAAGATGGACATCGTGCGCGAGCCCGATCCCAAGGGAGACCGCGTGAAAGTGCTGCTGTCGGGGAAATTCCTGCCGTATAAAACATACTGACGACACCATCGCGCCCTCGGCCAAAAGGGTGCGCGCGGCGGACGGCTGCACCAGGCGCGTGCGGCGCTTGACGAGCGCTTCCGCGCGCCGCCACTATAGCCCCTGTCTTTCTGACAGGGGGAATACGATGAACACAACGAAGCGCACTTGGATCGCTGTTGCGGTGATCGTTGCATTGGCTGCTGGCGCGGTCGTGGCGCAGCAATCCGGACCCGTTCGCGGCAACCACGAGTGGGCATCGAAAACGCAAACGGGCAAACATCACACGCTGCCTGCGACGCTCGAAACCGTGCAGTGGGGCTGGCTCGATCCGAACGAGAAGCCGAAGCTCACGATCAATTCCGGCGATACCGTTTCCATCGAGACGATGATGCACTCGCACGACCAGGTGCAGCCCGGGGTCGACATGAACAAAATCGTCGAGCTGCGCAAAGCGAATCCCGGCGGCGGCCCACATTCGATCACGGGCCCCATTTATGTGAACGGCGCCGAGCCGGGCGACGTGCTCGAGGTGCGAATACTTCGCATCGAGCCCAAGCCTTTCGCGGTCAACTTCAATCTTCCCGGGAAGGAGTTTCCGACGATCGGTGCGCTCGCGTCGGAAATGCCAGACGGCTTCCTGCGTTTTTTCAATCTTGATCTGCAACGGCGCACCGCCGAATTCAAGCCCGGGATCACGCTCGACCTGCAGCCGTTTCCCGGCACATTTGCAGTCGGCATCGACCCCAACGATCCGTCGCCGCGCAAAGGCGGTGTCAAGGACCCGCTCGCGCCGGTCTCCACGCTGCGCCCGTGGAAGAACGGTTCGAACATGGATATCAACGAGATGCACGAAGGCTCGACGATATTCATTCCCGTGTTCTTGAAAGGCGGCCTCATCTGGACCGGCGATTCGCATTGCCGCCAGGGCAACGGCGAAGTAAATCTCACCGCGCTCGAGTGCTCGTACAAGGAAATCCGCATCCAGCCGATCGTGCGCAAGGACATGAAGATCGAATGGCCGTTTATCGAGACGCGCACTCACTGGATCACGACGGGCGTGAACGAGGACCTGAACGTCGCGATGACGAACGCCGTGCGCGAAATGGTCAACTGGCTCTCGACTCAGAAAGTGGTGCCGATGGACCGTTACGAAGCGTACAGCCTCACGTCCATGGCCGCCGACTGCCGCGTCTCGCAAGTCGTCGACGTTCGCAAAGGCGTGCACTGCATGATGCCGAAGTCGATCTTCACGAAACGATCGTAAGAGCCGCAACGTTCGTAATGAAGCGACGGTAGTGCTGCAGACGTTGATTCTGGCGCTCGTCCTCGCGACGGCGCCGGAATACGTCTTCAGTCAGGAAAAACCGCGGGTCCTCGCCACTTCTGCGGACCTCAAGTCACTGGCCGAGGCCGTTGGTGGCAATCGCGTGCAGGTGGAAAGCCTTGCTCCTCCCGAGCAGGATCCACACACCTTCGAAATCAAGCCTGCGCAGCTCGCCCGCGTGCGCGCGATGGCGCTTGTGATTCGCGTCGGCCTGGACCACGAACCGTGGTTTTCGAAGCTGCGGCTTCCGGCAGGCGTGACAGTGCTCGACACCTCGAAAAAAGTACGCCTTCTGCAGACTCAAACGCCGCGCCTTCGCGCTGAGCGTTCGGCGCACGTCCACGCCTACGGAAATACGCACTACTGGCTCTACCCCGAAAATGCGTTGGCTATTACCGCCGACATCCGCGATGCGCTCACCCGGCTCAGCCCGCAGGACGCGGCGCTGTTCGACGCAAACCGGAACGCTTTCGTCGAGGTTCTTCGAAAAAAGATCGGACAATGGCAGGCGGCGCTGGCGCCTTTCCGAGGTACGAAAATAGTAGTCATGCACGACAGCTGGACGTATCTCACTGAGCGCTTCGGACTGCAGATCGTTGCGGCCGCCGAGCCGCAGCCCGGAGTGCCGCCTTCGCCTGCAGAGCTTGCGCGGCTGCTCGATCGCATGCGCGAGGCCGGCGTAAAGATCTTGATCGCCGATCCGGGCTCCAACGCGGCGCTCGTGCGCCAGATCGTCGCGAAAACCGGCGCGCACGAAGTCACATTGTTTCCTTCCGGCTACGACTACATTCGGCTCTTCGATGAGAACGTCTCGCGGCTCGCCGCAGTGCTGAAGCGCGCGGCGCAATGACCGAACTGTTGCTGTGGCCGCTTGCCGCGGGACTGGTGTTGACGGCGATACATGCATGGTTCGGCTTGCACGTGCTCGCGCGTGGCGTGGTTTTCGTGGATCTATCGCTCGCGCAGATCGCGGCACTGGGCCTGGCGGTGGCGCTGCTCGCCGGACACGACGTGCAGAGCGACGCGGGCTACTGGTACGCGCTCACGTTTGCGCTCGGCGGCGCGGTGCTGTTCGCGCTCACGCGTGGGTGCGAGGCGAAGATACAGCAGGAAGCCGTGATCGGCATCGTGTACGCGGTTTCTGCGTCACTCGCCGTGCTCGCGCTCGATCGCGCGCCGCAGGGCGCCGAGCATATCAAGCAGCTCCTGATCGGGTCCATCCTGACAGTAACACCGCAGGACGTCGCCACAATCGCGGCGTTGTATGCGGCGATCGGCATCGTACATGTCGTTTTTCGGCGCCAACTCATCGAAGTCTCGTTCGACCCCGCAGCGGCGGTTGCGCGCAAACGTCGGCTTTTTGCGTGGGACGTTCTTTTCTACGGCTCCTTCGCACTTGTCGTCACCTCGTCCGTTCGCATGGCGGGCGTCCTCCTCGTGTTTACCTATCTGATCGTGCCGGCGGCGCTTGCAGGGCTGATGGCCACAAGTCTCGCCAGGCGCCTCGCGATCGCGTGGGGGATCGGCGGCGTCCTCACGGCCGTGGGGCTTTACGGATCATGGAGCTGGGACTTGCCGACGGGTCCGGCGATCGTGGGCGCGTTCGGGGCTGTAACGGCGCTCGTCGCAGCAGTTTTCGGATTGCGCAAACTGTCTCTGCGCGGACTGGGCGTGCTGGGGTTCGCGACCCTGGCACTCATCGGCGTGCTGCTGCTCGCGTTTCCCAGGATGGATCAGCCGTGGCTCGACGCTGCCGAAAAGATTGCGCCGCCCGTGCAGACGCTTTTTCTGACGGAGTTCGAGCGCACGACACGCGCCGAAACGCTGCACGACATCGAGCGCGCGAGGGCCGAGCTCGTGCGATTGCGAGCGCTCGACCAGGACGTACGGTGGGGTAAGACCGAAATGGACCCGGAAAAAATCGAGCGGCTGCGTCAGTATCTCGCAGGCCGCGGCGAAATATCTGCCGGGGACGAGCTGGTGTTGCGCCATCTGCGCACAAAGGCAAGAGCGCGGCAGCGATGGCTGCTCGGCTTGCCGATGCTCTTCATCGGCGCGATCGGCCTTTATTTTCTGGAGGCGAAGCGGCGTCAGCGCCCGTTGCTGAAATAGCGCCGTGGAAAGCGGCGCATTCGCGCTCGCGTACAATCGGAACGACCTCCAGGCTAACAAGAAACAGATGATTCATTCCACACGCGGCCGCCGAGGCATGGCGGTCGCGCCGCATGCGCTCGCAGCGCAATCGGCGCTCGACGTGCTGCGCGAAGGCGGCAACGCGATCGAAGCGATGATTGCGGCTGCCGCGACCATCGCCGTCGTGTATCCGCACATGAACTCGATCGGCGGCGATAGTTTCTGGCTGATCCACGTCCCTGGACAAGCGCCCGGTGTGATCGACGCCTGCGGTGCGGCTGCCGCGCGAGCCTCGATCGACTGGTATCGCGACCACGGCGTGCGGGACACGATCCCCTATCGAGGCGGTCTCGCTGCTAATACAGTGGCGGGCACCGTTGCGGGGTGGGGCGCGGCACATGTCCTGTCACGGCGCGCGCTGCGCGGCCGCATACCGCTTTCGCGCCTTCTGGCCGATGCGATCTATTACGCCGACTATGGTGTTCCGGTCACCTTCAGCCAGGCCTCGAGCACGGCGAAAAAAGCCGGAGAGCTTCGGAATCAACCGGGATACGCGCAAGCGTTTCTCGAGCGCGGTAAAGTACCCCAAGTCGGCGTTTTGTTTCTGCAAAAGCGCGTTGCGGCCACGCTCAGGCGCATAGTCGAGGCAGGCACTGACGATTTCTATCGCGGCGATCTCGCGCGCCGGATTGCACAAGACCTCTCGCATATCGGCAGCCCGCTCTCGTTGGAAGATCTGAGCGCGCATCGCTCGCGCCTTGCCGACCCGCTGCGGTTGAAACACAGCGCGGGGGCGCTCTACAACACGGCCCCGCCGACGCAGGGGCTCGTTTCGCTGCTCATACTGGGCATCCTCGACGAGCTACGCGTCGCGAAAACCGGTGCGGCGAGCGCGGAGTTCGTGCATCTTTGCGTCGAAGCGGCGAAACAGGCATTCGCAGTGCGCGATCGCTATATCGAAGATCCCCGCTACATGACGGTCGATGCGCAGCGGCTGCTCGATCGCAGCTTCGTGCGCTCGCTCGCATCGAAGGTGAAGCGCAGGCGCGCTGCCGAGTGGGGTGCCGAAGGCCTAGCCGGAAAAGGTCCGGGCGACACGGTGTGGCTCGGTGTAATCGACGATCAGGGACGCGCCGTGTCGTTCATCCAGAGTCTGTACCACGAGTTCGGCAGTGGTGCCGTGCTGGAGAAGACCGGCATCAACTGGCAGAACCGCGGGTGCAGCTTTTCACTCGACCAGTTCGCGATCAATGCGCTGCTGCCCGGCAAAAAACCTTTTCACACGCTCAATCCGGCGCTCGCTGTGCTGAAGGACGGGCGCACGCTCGTCTACGGCGCAATGGGTGGTGACGGGCAGCCGCAAAGCCAGTCCGCGGTATTCACGCGCATCGTCAATTTCGGAATGGACCCGCAGGCGGCGGTGAACGCACCGCGCTGGCTGCTCGGGCGCAACTGGGGCGACACGAGCGAAACGCTCAAGCTCGAATCGCGTTTTGAAATGGGTATTGCGAAAGCGCTGATGGCGCTCGGTCACGAAGTGGAAATCCTGCAGGCTTACGATGAAACGGTCGGTCACGCCGGCGCAATCGTGCGTCATGCGAACGGTGCGCTCGAAGGCGGCGCCGATCCGCGGAGCGACGGTGGTGTTGCTGCTTACTAGCTGAAAAGCTTCAACACGAAGCCACAGAGGACGCGAAGTAGATCAAAAGCCTTAACACGAAGGACACAAAGGACACGAAGAATAAATAATAACCAAGAGCCGCTCGCACCAGAGTCATTCCAGCGGCCGGATCCAAAGCGGCTATCTCTCCTGGATGTTTACCTTTGTGTCCTTAGTGTCCTTTGTGTTGAAGCTGTTAACGCTTTACCTTCGCGGCCTTCGTTCCTTGGCGTTGAGGCGGTGGCTGTTGATTTACAACGCTTCGGCCACGGCTTTGCCCAAGTCGGAGGTGGAAGCTTTGCCGCCGAGGTCCGGCGTCTTCGGGCCTTCCTGCAGCACGTTTTCGATTGCTTTCAAGACAGCCGCGCCGGCTTCGGGACAACCGAGGTGGT
>DATLEF010000209.1:0-63984 GCA_035525455.1 Burkholderiales bacterium | reverse complement strand
TCGGTGAGATCGCGCGTGCGCTCGTCCACCTTGCGCTCGAGGCCGGCGTAGTACTCGCGAAGCTGCTTCGCCATGTCGTTGAATTCGCCCGCGAGCGATTCCAGCTCGTCGCCGGTGTGCACGCTTATGCTCTGGTCGAGCTTGCCCGCGGCAATCCGCGCGGCACCCGCCTGAATCGCGCGTATTGGCATGACCATGTGTCTGGCGAGAAAAAGGCTTCCGGTAACGGCCAGCCCGAGGCCGGCCAGCAGGAGCAGTCCGGTGCGCAGCAGCGAGGAGTACAGCGGAGCGAATGCTTCGGCGAGCGGCTGTTCCACGAAGACCACCCACCCGAGCGGCGCTACGGGCGCATAGGCAAGAAGCGCGTCGGCTCCCTGAACGTTCCTCGATATCATCACGCGTTCGACGCCATCAGCCTTCTGCCCGTCCAGCGCGGCTCGCACGTGACCCAGCGGAGAAAGGTCCGTTTTCTTAAGCACCAGGCTGATGTCCGGATGTGCGATGAGGTGACCTTTCCCATCCACCAGATATGCAAAGCCGTTGCGGCCGACCTTGATGCGGGAAATAACCTCCAGGATGAACTTGAGATTGACTTCCGCTACTGTCACTTCGTCGGTGTCGCTCCGCACGGATATGGTCATGTAAGGCTCGGTCTCTCTGCGGAAATAGACCGGGCTGAAGTACGTCTCCGCCTGTCGCGTCTCGGTGAATTTCGGACTCGCCGAATAATCGTCGCCGCTGCCCACGACATTCATGGCGACGCGCGACACCCGAAGCTGCTCCCGGCCGCCGGCATCCAGCAGACTGGCATCGGAAATCGACGGCACCTGCCGCAACAGTTTGAGATAGTCGAGGCGCCGATGCTCCGGCGTGACCGGACCGGCCTGCGGCAGTCTCATCCAGCCGAGCTGATGCTCGATTTCCCTGATGAAAGCTTCGATCCTGGAGGCGGCCGCGTCTGCTTTTTCGAGCTGCAGATTGAGGCGGGCCGTCTTGCTTTCCTCATAGGTGTAGTAGAAGCCGACGAGACCGCTGCCGATCAGCGCCGTACTCACGAGCGCTACGAAATAGGCGACGTATTTACGGAAAAGCGATCCGCGCAAGCCGGCGGATTCACTCGACGGCATGGTCGAAACGGCAGGCCGCTTTGTTGCGCCAAGCCTTGCAGTCGATAGGCTCAAAACTGTTTGAAGTCGCGCGAACAGCCGGGCTGATGCCTGAGCGGCGCGCCACGATCCGTATGTCAGGGTAAGCCAAGGCTAGGGCCCCGGGGGGAATCGCGTATGTGCGTAAACGCACTGCGGCGGATCGATTTACTACCAAAGACCTATGTCGAACGCCGGACGGCGTTAACGATGCTTTCAAGCCGCCGGACATCGCAAACCACCAAGGCGCGGCCGTCGCGCTGAGTCAGGCCCTGCTTTGCCAGGCCCGAGAGCTCCCGGGTAACCTGCTCCCGGTAAGTACTAACCCGGCTGGCGATGTCGGAGTGCTTCGGCGCGGGATCCAACCGAGCCCGATTACCCTGCACACCGGCCTGCTTCGCGAGGCGTAGAAGCTCTGCATGAACCCGGTTTTGAACCCCTAACGTGCTGAACTCGAAGATACGATCCGACAGATCGCGCACCAGGCCGACGAAGCGATCGAGCACCCGATCGCACACCACCGCGTGCCGATGAATCAATCGTTTGAAGACGGCGGGGCTTATCGATGCCAGTAGCGTGTCCTCCAGCGCATCCACGTCTGCGGAGCGGGACCGGCCATCGATCGCGGAGAGCTCTCCGAAACAGTCGCCGGCCACAATATCTCGATAGGTAACCTGGCGTCCGGCGGCAGAGAACGCGGTGATCCTCACTTTCCCCGACACAATGATGTAGACATCCTGATCCTGTGCTTCCCGGGAAATCACGCGCTGGCCTGCTACGTAGCGACGCCACGTGCTCTGTTGCGCCAACTCCTCCAGCGCCTCGGTCTCAAGACCGGCCAGCAGACTGACAGTGCGCAAGCCCAGAATCGACGATCGCACGTCGCCGCCCCGTGTCATGGTTTGTGAATTGGGCATCGCGAAACATTGTGCAGCATATTCCGCCGCGCGGGAAACCGTCGCGCTACGGCGGTGCCTTTGCGCACTGTGCAGTCTGCCGCGCGTCACTAGATTAGCTGCCATATGGAGCGGCAATGGTGACTGACGATGCAGCGAGCCAATAGTCCCAGCAAGGACCGGGATATGCAGAACGCGACTGCCACTAGTGCACTGAACCACCCGGCGCCACGCCGCGGAGACGGTGCGGCAGTCCATCTGACGCCGCGGCAACTGGAAGTGCTGGCACTGTTGTGCGAAGGGCTGTCGAACAAGATCATTTGCCGGCGCCTGAGTGTTTCCACCGGCACCGTCAAAGTCCACGTCAGCAACATCCTGCGCGAGTTGGGCGTCAACAGCAGGCTCCAGGCTGTTCTGGAGGCGCGCCGTCGCCGGCTTTTGAACGAATGAATGTCGCGAGGGGCGTGCCTTTGCGCACTTACCGTGATCGCGCGGACTTGTAGATTGACTCTCTACAGGTACTCATAAGGAGAACCAAATGAGATCAGCCCCTTCAGTGAACGCCGTTTCGGTTTTGCAGTTGGCATCCGTCGAGCTCAGAGACCGTGCCATGTCGATCGCAGTGGACGGGGGCCGCGGGCCAGGCCCGGCACGTCAGGCTTACCTCACGCCGCGCCAGCGCGACGTGCTCGAATTGCTGTGCGAGGGAATGCCGAACAAGCTCATATGCCGGACACTGAATATCTGCGCCGGAACCGTAAAGACGCACATCAGCTGCATCCTGAGAGAGCTGAACGTCGAGAGTCGTGTACAGGCAGCGATCACTGCACGCAAGCTGGGTCTTCTCGAGAACGTCCGGGAGTCCCGGGCGGACGAGGATGGCGCCGATGAGGTTTGCCCGGCGTCCGATGAGCTTCCCGTCACCGCTCCGCCGCTCGCCTTGATGCATCGCGCAAACGCCAATCGACTCGCCATCGGCGCCCGCAGTGCACGCTAACGACACCTCTCTAACGATTGAGCGCGTTTTGCTGCAGACTGATCAGGCGAGCGCATCCGCCCAGATGTTTCTTGCCCAACCCCACGCGTAAGAACCTTCGATCTCCGAGGCCTTGTCGGAAACGCCACCGGCGCCTTTGACGGGCAACAGCGTTTTTTCCTTCGCGTCGTATTGATGGACTGACGCGACGTGCATCGCGCTGTTGCGGCTCACGAAGCTGTAGCACGTATTCATGATGACCGGGTTCGGATTCACCGGCTCGCCTTTGAGCAGCGCGACCACACTGGCCGCGCAAAGCTTGCCGTGCTGGTTCGCCATGCTCGCCGATTTCGGCATCGCCGAGGCCGATAGCGTCGAATCTCCGATGACGTGGACATTCTTGACTGCGACTGATTCGGCGGTGAGCCAATCCACACCACACCAGCGCTGATTCGCGGTGATAAGACCGCTCTTTTGAGCGATGTCGCCCGCGCGATGCGGCGGGACAACGTTGATGACTGTGCCTTTCACGTCCTCGAACTGGAGCTTCACCGTCATGCCTCGCACGTCGATGTCGGCGAGCTCGCTGTTCGGCCGGTACTCGATCATGCCTTTGTACGCGCCGTTCCATTCCTGGAGAAAGAGGCCTTTCTTCGACACGATGTCGGGATTCGCATCAAGGACGATAATTTTCGAGCGCGCCTTCGCGCGCTTGAAATAATCGGCAACCTGACAGACGCGCTCGTATGGCCCGGGCGGGCAGCGATAGGGCGCCACTGGAATCTGCAGCACATAGACGCCGCCGTCCGGCATCGCTTCGAGTTGCTTGCGGAGCGCAATCGTCTGCTCACCCGCTTTCCACGCGTGCAGGATGCGCTGCTGGGCCTCGGCACTGCGTAAACCCGGAATCTGGTCGTACATGAAGTCGACTCCGGGCGACACGATCGCGCGATCGTACGAGAGGACAACACCGCTCGCCAGTCGGACTTGGCGCCGATCTGCATCGATGGCACTCGCGTCGTCGTGGATTACGCGCACGCCGCGTGCCCGCAGCGCGTCGTAACCCATGGTGATCTCCTGCATGGTCGTGTTACCGGCGAGCACGAGGTTGCTGATGGGGCACGAAATAAATCGCGTGCTACGCTCGACCAGCACGACGTCGACATCCGGCGCCCACATCTTCACGTATTTGGCCGCAGTGGCGCCGCCATAGCCGCCGCCGATGACCACGACTCGTGCAGCAGCGCGCGCGGGTGCATCGACCGCAGTGCGCGGCGCGCCAGGGGATTCGCAACCGCCAAGCGCGGTCGCGCCGGCACTCGCCGAAATCCACTTCAGGAATTCGCGTCGGGAGAAGGGCATTTCATGCTCCTCAGTTTGAGGCTTTGGGCGGCACGCGCGCAGGCGCCGGTTTCTGCGCGGCAAAATAAGCAGCGATGAGCTGCAGCTGCTCGTCGTTATAGCCTTTCGCCTGCTGATGCATGATCGTGGCGGGCCGACTGCCGGACTGGAAGTCCTTCATCGTCTGAAAGAGCTCGGCGTGCGCACGGCCTGCCAGGCTCGGCGGGACACCGCCGGCGCTGTTGCCGTTGGTGCCGTGACAGGTAAAGCAGTTGGCGGCGAGATTGCGCCCCGCGTTCGAATCCTGGGCGGCGGCGGAGAACACCAAGCCGAATGAGCAGAGAGCGGAAAAACCAAACGCCTGCGGAATGGACAGGTTCATGCGTTTTCCCCGGTGACGCAGCGAGAGCATTATAACGAAAGCCCCGCCGGGTCATCAGACCGGGCGGGGCTTTGCTTATGCTGCTGTGCTACGGGGTTACAGTCGTAGAGGGGACGCCTGCGGGCTCCTCGATGAAGACGAGACGCACTTTGTCCTCCTCGTCCACGTCTATGGTGACCTTGCCCCCATTCGCGAGACGACCGAAAAGCAGCTCGTCGGCCAGCGCACGGCGTATCGTATCCTGGATAAGCCGCGCCATCGGCCGCGCGCCCATTAGCGGGTCGAAGCCCGTCTTCGCGAGATGCTCTTTGAGCGGCTGCGTAAACAGGATCTCGACTTTCTTCTCGTGCAGCTGGTCTTCGAGCTGCATGAGGAACTTGTCGACGACGCGCAGAATGATTTCCTTGTCCAGCGCCTGGAACGAAATCGTCGCATCGAGGCGATTGCGGAACTCCGGCGTGAACAGCCGTTTGATCTCGCCCATTTCGTCACCGGCCTGCTTGCTTGCGGTAAAGCCCATCGATGTCTTCGAAAGCTCCGACGCGCCCGCATTGGTCGTCATGACGATCGCGATGTTGCGGAAGTCGGCCTTGCGACCGTTGTTGTCCGTAAGCGTGCCGTGATCCATGACCTGCAGCAGGATATTGAAGATATCCGGATGCGCCTTCTCGATTTCGTCGAGGAGCAGGACCGAATAGGGGTGTTTGGTGATCTGCTCGGTCAGCAGCCCGCCCTGATCGAAGCCGACGTATCCGGGCGGCGCGCCGATCAAGCGCGACACTGCATGGCGCTCCATGTACTCGGACATGTCGAACCGGATCAGCTCGACGCCCATGGTGTAGGCAAGCTGGCGAGCGACCTCAGTCTTGCCGACACCGGTGGGACCGCTGAAAAGAAAACAGCCGATCGGTTTCTGCGGATTGCCGAGCCCACTGCGCGCCATCTTGATGGCGGCCGACAATGCATCGATCGCTTTGTCCTGGCCAAAAACCACGGCTTTCAGGTCGCGATCGAGATTCTTCAGCGCATTACGATCGTCGCTCGACACGGTCTGCGCGGGGATCCGGGTGATCTTCGCGATGATCTCTTCGATCTCGTGCTTGCTGATGACGCGCTTCTGCTTCGATTTCGGCAGTATCTTCTGCGCGGCCCCCGCCTCGTCTATGACGTCGATCGCCTTGTCCGGCAGATGGCGGTCATTGATGAAACGCGCGGAGAGCTCAGCAGCAGCCGCAAGCGCAGAAGGCTGATACTTCACGCCGTGATGGGCTTCGAAGCGCGATTTGAGTCCTTTGAGTATCAGGACCGTCTCCGCGACCGTCGGCTCGATGACGTCTATTTTCTGGAAGCGGCGTGAGAGCGCGTGGTCCTTTTCGAAAACGCCGCGATATTCCTGATAGGTGGTCGCACCGATGCATTTCAGCTGCCCCGTCGACAAGGCCGGCTTGAGCAGGTTGGACGCGTCCAGCGTGCCTCCGGATGCGGCGCCAGCGCCGATCAGCGTATGAATTTCATCGATGAACAGAATCGCATGAGGATTGTCGACGAGCTGCTTTAGCACGGACTTCAGGCGCTGTTCGAAGTCACCGCGGTATTTCGTGCCCGCGAGGAGCGCCCCCATGTCGAGCGCGTACACGTTGCTCTTCTTGAGTATGTCCGGAACGCTGCCTTCGACGATGCGCCGCGCGAGGCCTTCTGCGATGGCAGTTTTGCCCACGCCCGCCTCACCGACGAGTAATGGATTGTTCTTGCGACGACGGCAGAGGGTCTGCACCACGCGCTCGAGCTCTTTTTCACGGCCGATGAGCGGATCGATCTTGCCGGAAAGCGCCAGCGCGTTGAGGTTGAGCGTGTAGTTTTCGAGCGCGCCTCCAGGCTGCGCTTCGTGCTCGGTTTCCGAATCGTTCTCGGTCTTCGCCTGCTGCGCCTGCGGCACTTTGCTGATGCCGTGCGAAATGAAGTTCACGACGTCGAGCCGGGTTACGCCTTTTTGGTGCAGGAAATAAACGGCATGCGAGTCTTTTTCGCCGAAAATTGCAACGAGCACGTTGGCGCCCGTGACTTCCTTCTTGCCCGAGGACTGAACGTGCAGGATCGCGCGCTGTATGACGCGCTGAAATCCAAGCGTGGGCTGGGTGTCGACGTCGTCTCCGGCCAGGATGGGCGTGTGCTCGGTGACGAAGTCGGAAAGGAGCTTCCGCAGCTCGTCGATATCGGCGGCGCAGGCGCGGAGCACTTCGGAAGCCGACGGGTTATCGAGCAAAGCGAGCAGCAGATGCTCCACGGTAATGAATTCGTGGCGCTTCTGGCGCGCTTCCATGAACGCCATGTGCAGACTGACTTCGAGTTCCTGGGCAATCATCGGAGTGGATACACCTTCAATTTTCTTCCATTACACACTGTAACGGATGCTGATGCTGTTTGGCGTACGACCGTACCTGCTCCACTTTGGTTGCAGCGACATCTTTCGGATAGATGCCGCAAATTCCCATTCCCTCACGATGCACCTTGAGCATGATCTGCGTAGCCTGCTCCCTGCTCAAAGCAAAAATTTTCTGCAGCACGAGCACGACAAAATCCATAGGCGTGTAGTCGTCATTCAGCAGCAACACCTTGAACATCGGCGGCGGTTTGGTCCGGCTTTTCTTCGCCTCTAAGACCGTGTCTTCGCGTTGCCTCGTCGCCATGCCCAATTAAAACGTCAATGCATACTTCACACACTATTTTGGACGGAATCCCGGAAATATCAAGTACATTCAGCGCCTACTTCAGCTGAGTATACTTGACTTCCCTTTTTAAATAGCCTAGAAAGCAATCGGGTGTTTGGCTGCAGGATTTCGCTGACGTCGCACGTCGCCGTACGCGACTCTCGAAGCCAAGCAAATGCGGGCTGGGGCCCGTTTTTTTGTAGGTGAGGAAGATGTATGGCAACTGGCACGGTTAAATGGTTCAACGACGCAAAAGGCTATGGCTTCATTACGCCGGATGACGGCAGCGAAGATCTCTTTGCGCACTTCTCCGCCATTCAGATGGGCGGGTTCAAAACGCTCAAGGAAGGCCAGAAAGTATCCTTCGAGGTGACGCAAGGCCCGAAGGGTAAGCAGGCGTCTAACATCCAAGCCGTCTGACGCACTCACGCCGGAGCCCCACCGGCTCGGACGCATAAAGAAAAAAGCCCACTAGCCTTTCGGCTGAGTGGGCTTTGCTTTGGGGGACATGCAGCAACGCGCGGCTCACGCGCTCGGGCCTCGTTGCTGCACGAATAGAGGGAAACGGAGATTTCCCTCCGTAATCTCCGTTCCTACGAGCGGAGGGCGCTTTACTTTGTACCCCAGGGCTTGATCGCCTCTTTCAGCTTGTTGTAACCCTCGAGATAGCGCGGCCGCTTGCCGCTGTAAAGCTTGTCGAACGTCGCAAGCTGCGCATCGAGCCAGCGCGCGAATTCAGTGTTGCCCGGATTCGCGGCCTTGTAGGCCTCGTTAATCAGAACGAAATGAATCCGCGGATCGTAAGGCTGTTTCTCGCCGCCGACTGTCTCATCCCCGGCGAGCAGGCGCAGCAACATCGCGTCCGCTGAGCCCAGCGTCTGCTCGAAAATCGGCGCACCCTCGATGCGGTACATGACGCTCGTCATGTCTTTTCCGTTCGTCATGGTGAAGCCCATGTCTTTCCAGACCTGTTTCATGTCCACGCCGGCCTTTACGTGGTCGAGGATCTTCTGGCCCCAGCCGCGCAGCACGTCGGGCCCGTCAGCCATGAGATCGGTCAGGCGATCACCGTCCAGGTCGGTTGCGTACACGATCGCATTGCGCTGCTGATACATGTCGTGCAGCAGAATTCCGAAGTTGGTGTCGGAGATGTGCTCGTTAATCTCGCCGCCCCAATTCTCCATGCCGGCTTTGAAGTCCTTGGGCAGCAGCGCGACGATCGCATCGACGTTCGCTTTGTGCTCGGCGTAGGCGTCGACGGCGTACTGGCGTTTCAATTGGAACTTCGTGCCCTGGAGCAGCCAGCGGACGATGCCGGCGTTGACGGCGTCTTCCTGGGCTTGGGTAGGCTTGGTCGCAATGCGGCCGACGTGTCCGGTCTCGTGCACCATCTTCAGGAAGAGGCGCACCGCGTATGCCATCCGCACACCGGGCGTGTTCATTTCCGAATGGATGTTGCCGCTATCGCGGTCGACGCGGAATTTCTTGCTGTCCTGCGAGTACGGCAGGCCCGGCATGAAACGTACGCTGGTTATGGTGCCGTACGGGCGCACGTTGCAATACACCCCCGCTGCAGTGCGCAGCGGCGCATTCGCCGACTTGCCTTTGACCACGACCTTTTTACCGTTGTCGTTCACCAGCGCATCGCCAGCCGTCGACCACTTGATCGCCGTTGCATCGAGCTTGCCGAACCATTCGAGCGGTGCGAGATTGGTGTCGTGCCGGTACTGCGCCATCATCGGCACGCCGAGGAACGGCAAGCCCAGCACGTCGAGCGCCATCAAGGTGCCGTTGAGCGCAAACATATCGGTAAAAGCATGGGCAACGGGCTTTACGTTGCCTGCGGGGTTCCCGCCCTCCCAGATGACCGCGTCCGCAATGCCACGGGGCTGTGTCTTGGATCTCTTGTAAATGCTGTCCAGATACTTGAACAGGTCACCGCTCTGTTCTTCCTGCGCGATCTTCAGCAGGTCGAGTCGTTCAGTCATGGTTTTCCTTCTCCGTTCAGTGGGCAGTAGCGTGGTGGGCTGACGTAACAGATGCCTTGGAAGGCAGCCACTCCCCGAATTCCAGTTGGCTCAGGACCCGACGCCACAGCGGGGAAATGCGTCCTGAAAGACGCCGGCCGCAAAACAAAAATTATACCGTGTTGCGCTGCTTCCAGCATCGGGTAGTGCATCGGCGCCTGGCTCGCAGGAAATGGCTACGTGCCCGTCTATAATCTGATGGAAGATGCGGCGACAGCAGAGGTTTCGCGCTCGCAGCTGTGGCCGTGGATGCGCAGCGAGAAAGGCGTCCTCGGCGATGGCCGCGAAGTGACCCGCGTTTTCTGGCTATGAGCTGCTTCCGGGGTCGCGTTCCTCCTCCCGCCTGAACGTAACTTATGAGCCCGCCACAATCCGCGAGAAATTCCAGGCGCGCGGGAAAAATGAGCGCCGTAGTGCTCTTCAACAAGCCCTACGGCGTCCTGTGCCAGTTCAGTCCCCAGGCAGGGCGCCAGACGCTCAAGAATTTCATTCCGCACGCGAACGTTTACCCTGTCGGCCGCCTCGATGCTGACAGCGAAGGTCTCGTATTACTGACCGCTGACGGCGCGCTGCAGCACCGAATAGCCGATCCGCGCCATAAGCATGCAAAAACATATCTGGTGCAAGTCGAAGGCGTGCCTTCTGAAAACGCGCTCGACCAGCTGAGGCAGGGACTGCGTTTGGGCGAGATCACGACGCAACCGGCCGAAGCACGGCTCGCCGACGAGCCTTTGTGGTTGTGGCCGCGCACGCCGCCGATCCGCGAGCGTCGCGCGATTCCCACGGCCTGGCTCGAGCTTCGTCTGCAAGAGGGCAAGAATCGCCAGGTGCGACACATGACTGCCGCAGTCGGGCTGCCGACACTGCGTCTCATCCGCTACTCCGTCAGCGATTGGACGATTGAGGGCCTGGCGCCGGGGCAGTGGCGCGCGATCGAAGTCGAGTCTCCTGCATCCAGGCGTCCGCCGCCGGCACGCAGTGCAGCTCATCGCGGGCGCATCAGAGAGGGTCGCCAGTAGGCGACGCTGTCGCGCGGACATCACTGTCAACCGGGTTTACCTCGTCCGTTAATGGCCGTGACCGATCATTCCGGTCACTGCGTTATTCTTCAATCAAAAAAAGGGAAACATCATGATGAAGCTCCTGTCCGCTCTGGTGGCCGCTTTCTTTGCTGTGGCGTCTGTGACTCCGGTCGCATTCGCGCAGGACACGAGGAAATCGGAAGAGAAGAAGTCCGAGAAGTCGAAAGGGGATGCGAAAAAGGCCGAGAAGTCGAAGGCCGACGACAAGAAAGCAAGCGCCGACGAGAAAAAAGCCGTCAAGAAGTAATCCAGCTCACTCGTTCGAAAGGCAGGGCCGCAAGCCCTGCCTTTTTTATTTCGCTAGAATAAGCCGCGCGCTACAGGCACCCGCCCTTCCTACTCCTGACTGCCATCCAACGTTCCCATGCCGGCAAGAAAACGTATCGTCGTGGGCCTCTCGGGCGGTGTCGACTCGGCGGTCGCAGCGCTGCTGCTCAAGCAGCAGGGGCACGAGGTCGTCGGTCTTTTCATGAAGAACTGGGAAGACGACGACAACGACGAGTATTGCAGCTCGCGACAGGACCTCGTGGACGCTGTTGCCGTCGCCGACCGCATCGGCATCGAAATCGACGCCGTCAATTTTTCGGCCGAATACAAAGAGCGCGTGTTCAGCGAATTCCTGTCCGAGTATCGTGCCGGACGCACGCCGAATCCGGACGTGCTGTGCAACGCGGAAATCAAATTTCGCGCATTCCTCAATCACGCGCTGACGCTGGGCGCGGACTACATCGCGACCGGTCATTATGCGCACGTTCGTGAAGTGGACGGTCTGTATCAGCTCGTCAAGGCCGAAGACGGATCGAAGGATCAAACCTATTTTCTGTATCGGCTCGACCAGCGGCAGCTTTCGAAGACGCTCTTTCCGCTGGGTGGCCTGTACAAGCGTGAGGTACGCGATATCGCACGGCGAGAAGGGCTGCCGAATCACGACAAGCGCGATTCCACGGGAATCTGTTTCATAGGTGAGCGGCCGTTTCGGGAATTTCTGAACCGCTATCTGCCTGCCAATCCGGGCGAGATCTACACCCTGGATGGACGCATCGTCGGCGAGCACATGGGCCTAATGTTTTATACCTTGGGCCAGCGCCAGGGCCTTCGCATCGGCGGGCAGCGCGACGGCGACGGCGATGCCTGGTACGTCGTCGACAAAGACATGAAGCGCAATCGCCTCGTCGTGGTACAGGGACGCGAGAGCCGCGCGTTGTATTCACTCCAGGTGAGCGCAGTGCGGCTGAACTGGATCGCCGGAACTGTTCCCCATTGCCAATGGGTGTACGGAGCGAAAACGCGATACCGCCAGAAGGATGCGCCTTGTACGATAGTGGACGTGAATAGCGAGCACTGTGTCGTGGACTTCGCAGAGGCACAGTGGGCGGTGACACCCGGGCAGTCGGTCGTGATTTACGAAAGCCGGGTATGTCTCGGCGGTGGGATCATCGAATCCGCGCAAAAGGATCACGCTGCCGCGTCGCAAAGCGGATGTCCCGCGGGCACTCGCGCTGAGCCGAATCAGTAACGCCTTGCTGCGCCTCGCGCACTACGCACGCCGCGATGTCTCCCGCCTTGACGCTGCGAATAGCGCGGGAGTAGCCTTGCATTCCCTTTTCATGCTCTCTGGATCCCCCATGAACACCGTCGCAGACAGATTCGTTCTCTTTACACAGCCCGGCTGAAGCAGCTGTCTACGGGCGAAAGAGTTTCTTTCGCGCAAAGGCATCGAGTTTGACGCAGTCGACGTGCTGAACGATGCCGGCGGCCGCGAGCGTTTGCTCAAGCTCGGCGTGCGTAACGTGCCGGTCGTATCGAAGGGCGGGCAATTCGTCTTCGGACAGAATCTCGAAGATGTTGCCGAGTTCGTCGGCCTCCAGGGCACGGGGCACACACCGTTACCGCCGCACGAGCTCATTGCCAAATGGACCAACGTCCTGCGTATCGCGCAAAGCCTGATACGTCAGATTCCAGACGACAAGATGAGCGACCGCGTGATTCCCAATCGCGATCGCGCCCTACGGCTGCTCGCGCATCATGTTTTCCGCATCGGCGAAGCGTTTCTCGAGACGGTAAACGATAACGTGGTGTACGCGGTCCAGCACGCCAATGTACCGCCCGCCGAAGGCACCTTTACGACGGGTAAGCATGTCGCGGACTACGGCGATCAGGTCATCGCCCGCCTCGAAACATGGTGGTCGCAGCTCGCGGACAAATCCTGCACGCAGAACGCCCCCACGTTCTACGGACCTCAGCCGATGCATCAGCTCCTGGAGCGCTCGACGTGGCATTCCGCGCAGCACGCGCGCCAACTCGCCGCCGTATTGGAGCGCTACGGCATACAGCCCGAGCGGCGCCCGACGCCTCAGGATCTGGCGGGGCTGCCGCTGCCCGAAAGGCTTTGGGAGTAACCGCAGCAGAGCAAAAGCCGCGCACCAGCGCGGGTTTTCGCGAGCACATGCCCTCGACGCCGGCCGCGTATCGATTAGATTGCGCTCCGTGCTTGAGTTAAACTAGCGCGCTCCACACGCTCCACCGTTGCCATGCTGTTATCGCGCAGAGCAGGCTTTCCGGCTCCGCCTCCACTCATTCGACTTCGCCTGCAGCCGTGCTGAACACGGCTGCGGCCGCGCGTCGCGCGCTTCCAGCGGTCGATCGGCTTCTCAACGACAGGCGCGTCGCGACTTTAGTCTCGCGCTATGGCAGGCCGCTCGTAGTCGACGCTTTGCGCACGCAGCTCGATCGCGAGCGCGCTGCACTCGGCGAACGAGCCGATTGGAGCTTCAACGAAGCCGCGTTCATTGAACGTTGTGCAACACAGCTGATCCAGGACGCCCAACCGTCACTGAAGCCTGTTTTCAATCTCAGCGGCACGGTGCTGCATACCAATCTCGGGCGCGCGGTCATGCCGCGCTGCGCCGCCGACGCCGTCGTGCAGGCGATGACGCGTCCGGTTAACCTCGAATTCGATCTCGACGGCGCCGCTCGCGGCGAACGCGATCAGCACGTCGAGCGTTGGCTGACGAGACTGACCGGTGCCGAGAGCGCCGTAGTGGTCAACAACAACGCGGCGGCCGTATATCTCGTGTTGAATACGCTTGCGGCGAAAAAGGAAGTCCTCGTCTCGCGCGGAGAGTTGATCGAAATTGGAGGCGCGTTTCGCATTCCCGACATCATGTCGCGCGCGGGCTGCAAGCTTCACGAAGTTGGCACAACGAATCGCACGCACCCCAGGGATTATGCCGACGCCATCGGGCCGCGCGTCGCAGCCATCATGAAGGTGCACACGAGCAACTATGCGATCCAGGGCTTTACTGCGGCCGTTTCCGAAGCGGATCTCGCAGCCCTTGCGCGCAAACACGAGCTGCCCTTCATCGTCGATCTGGGAAGTGGCACGCTCGTCGATCTGGAAGAATACGGCCTGCCTCACGAACCTACGCCGCGCGAAGCGCTCGCGCAGGGCGCCCACATCGTTACGTTCAGCGGCGATAAGCTTCTCGGCGGCCCGCAGGCGGGTCTCATCGTCGGCCGCAAAGATCTGATCCAGCGCATCAAGAAGAACCCGATGAAACGCGCGCTGAGAGTCGACAAGATGACGTTGGCTGCTCTGGAATCCGTATTGCAGCTTTATGCCAACCCGCAGCGGCTGAAAGACGAATTGCCCATAATGTCCGCACTCACGCGTCCAGTCGCTGAATTGGAAGCGCTTGCTGCGCGCCTCTTGCCGCGCATCCTTGCCGTCCTCAATGGCAAAGCGAGCGCTACGGTCATTCAGTGCGCGAGCCAGATCGGAAGCGGCTCGCTGCCGGTCGAATCGCTGCCCAGCGCCGGAATCGCGATCGTCAGTACGGGAAAAAACAAAACGTCCGCCGTGCAGATCATCGCTAAAGCGTTTCGTGCTTTGCCCGTGCCCGTCATCGGCCGCATCAAAGACGGCGCTTTTCTGATGGACCTGCGCTGCCTCGACGACGAGCACGGTTTCGTCGCCCAGCTCGGTAACCTGGATTTCAGTCGATGATCGTCGCGACTGCAGGCCATATCGATCACGGCAAGACGTTGCTCGTGAAGACATTGACCGGCGTCGACACCGACCGTCTGCCGGAAGAGAAAGCGCGCGGCATCTCGATCGACCTGGGTTTTGCGTATCTGCCGCTGCCTGACGGCAAGCTGATCGGTTTCGTTGACGTTCCGGGCCACGAACGCTTCATACGCAACATGCTGGCAGGCGTATGCGGCATCGATTTCTCGTTGCTCGTCGTGGCAGCGGACGATGGCATCATGCCGCAAACGATAGAGCACCTGCATATCCTCGATCTGCTGCACGTGAATCGCGGCGTGGCAGTCATTACCAAAACCGATCGCGTTGACAGCGATCGTGTTCGCGAAGTCGAGCAGCAGGTCGCCGCGCTCGTTCAGAGCACCCAGCTCGCGCATGTGCCGGTGATAGCGGTTTCGGCTGTCACCGGATCCGGAATGACGGAGCTTCGCGAGCTTCTTATTGCGGAAGCGATGCAGCATTCGGCCCGGCTATCCGCGGGCCAGAATTTCAGATACGCAGTCGACCGCACGTTCAGTGTGGCCGGCAGCGGCACGGTGGTTACCGGCACGGTTTTCAACGGAGTCGTGAAGGTGGGCGACAAGCTCGTCGTCTCGCCGGCGGGGCAGGAAGTGCGTGTGCGGGGCATACAGATCAAGGGCGACGTTGCACAGGGCGCATCAGCGGGTGAACGCTGCGCGCTCAATCTGACGGGCGCCGGTCTCGAAGCCGTGCATCGCGGGGATTGGGTTGTCGCGCCTGAGCTCCATCGCCCGACTCGACGCCTCGACGCTCGCGTGACGGTATTGGGCGCCGAAGCTCGTGCGCTCGAGCATTGGACGCCGGTCCATTTGCATCTTGCAACCAGTGATGTAACCGCGCGTATCGCCACCCGGCAAGGGACAGCGCTTGAGCCGGGTACTGGGGCGGTGGCCCAGCTCGTGCTCGATCAGCCGATTTGCGCACTGCGAGGTGATCGGTTCATTCTGCGCGACCAGTCAGCCACGCGCACCATAGGCGGCGGCTTCGTCCTCGACCCATTCGCTCCGGCGACGCGCCGCACGTCCCCAGCGCGCAAGGTCGAGCTCGCAGCGCTCGAGCACGACGCGCCCGAGACCGCGCTGTCCGAATTGCTGCGCACCGGCGAGCGCGTGATCGATCTGCGGCGTTTCGAGGTGGTGTACAACCTGACGCGGGAGCGTGCAACGCAACTCTACGCGAATGCGGAGCTCGTGCAGTTAGGCAAAGATGCGCGGGTCGCTGTCACACGCGGACATTACCAGGCATTACAGGAAGCCATCGTTGCGGAGCTCCTGCGCTTCCACAGCGAGCACCCACAGGCAGTGGGGCAGGAAGTGGAAACGCTGCGCAGATCGGTTGCGCCGGACCTGAGCGCTGACATGTTCGGCTCGTTTCTGAGACGTCTCACGGACGAGCGCAAAATAGAGGCGAGCGGCTCGACCGCGCGCATCGCGGGCCACGACGCGACGGCGAACGCCGCGGACGATCGAATGTGGCAGACTGTTCGGCCGGCGCTCGAAAGCGCCGGTTTCAACTCGCCGCCGCTGCGCGAGCTTGCGCTGCAGGTCAAATTGAAGGAAGGCATCGTCAAGGATTTTCTTCATCGCAAAGCGAAGAGCGGCGAAGTGCTCAAGGTCACGGCCGATCGCTTCTACACGCGGTCTACGCTGGCGACACTCGCGGCGATCGCTCAGGCTACGGCGCAGGGGCAGCCGAACGGGCAATTCACTGCAGCCCAATACCGTGATGCGACCGGAGTTGGACGCAGCCTCGCGATCGAGATCCTCGAATTTCTGGACACGCTCGGCATTACTCAGCGCCTTGGCGATGCGCGCAAGATGCGGAAGGATTTTGTGCCGATACTGGGTGCAGCGAGCCCAGTCCAGCGGCCGCCCGCAAAAGCACAGGCCAAGCCCACGGGACCTCCGCGGCGGCCGCTTCAAACATACCGACGATAAAGGGATACGCACGTGTCTATTCATGACGTAATCGTGATCGGCGAGGGCGTGAGCGGGCTCAGCGCCGCCGGCATGCTCGCCCAGGCCGGACTCAAAGTCGCAACGATCGAAGGACAGCTCTTCGGGGGCCTCGTCATCAATGTGAACGAGCTCGATCCGGTTCCCGCAGGCCAGCCGACATCGGGTGCCGAGCTCGCTGCAGGAATGATGCAGGCGAACGCCGAAGCGGGTGTCACGAGCATTCAGGAGCCGGTGACGCTCGTACGCAATAACGGTGATCAAAAAGAGATCGTGACCGCGTCCGGGTCGTATCGCGCCCGCTGCGTCATCGTCGCCTCCGGCGCACGCTTGAAAAAGCTGGGCGTTCCCGGCGAAGCGGAATACGAGGGCCGCGGCGTTTCCCAGTGTGCCGATTGCGACGGGCCCATGTATCAGAACGAAGAAGTCATCGTGGTCGGCGGTGGAGACTCGGCACTGCAGGAAGCGCTGGTGCTCGCGCAGTACTGTCGGCGGGTGACTCTGGTACATCGCCGAGATACATTCACCGGCACACCGCATTTTGCCGACCAGGTGCGAACCAACGACAAGATTCGGGTTATCTGGAATGCAACCGTTCAGGCGATCGACGGCTCCAAAATGGTCGAGAAGGCCCAGTTGAAACACGCCGACGGCCGCACCGAGGACCTGCCGTGCGCAGGTGTTTTCGCCTACATCGGTCTCGAGCCCAACGTGGAATTTCTGGCGAATGATGTCGAGCGCGATGCGAACCGTTTCCTGCGCGTTAATGATGCGTTGCAGACGAACGTCGCGGGAGTCTCCGCGATCGGCGCCGTGCGCAGCCAGTTCGGCGGCACTTTGGGCGCTGCGCTCGATGACGCACGACGGGCGGCTGCCGCGCTGCAACAAGCGCTCATATAGCGGACGGATGCGCAGCGAAACGCAAGCTTCAATCACGAAGCACACCGTTGTAAAATCTTGGTTCTTCCAGTAAGGGGGATGTCATGGCTGAGAACACAAGCAGCAACATACAAGCAGGGTCTCAGGACGGCCGCAGGGATTACTGGCTCCAGCAATACGCAACCGCTTTCACGAACGGAGACAAACGCGCAGCTGCCGTAGCCCTTCAGTTCGTGCGGCAATACAACAGCGTGGTTGCTCGAGCCGAGCCGAACAAACAGCTCGGCTAGCAGCACTGGTCGGTGTAAACCCGCCTCACGCAGTCCCACGCATCAGCTCATAGTTTCAATAACGGAAGGGAATCGCTCCCGGTGGGGCGGCCGGACTTCAAACCCGGTAGGGGCCGCAGGCGGTCCTGCGTGGGTTCGACTCCCACTCTCTTCCGCCAGTTCGCCGACGCGCGGTTGCGGCTATCACCGATCACGCACGCCAATCGGAGATGTCTCATGCGTCGTGCGTTGTGGTCGCTATTCATCGCCTGCTGCGCGACGCTGGCGGCGCATCCACTGCAAGCACAAACTTATCCTGCGAAAGCAGTGCGGCTTATCGTGCCTTTCCCCCCGGCCGGTGCGGCGGATTTATTGTCGCGCACGCTCGGGCAGAAACTCGGTGATGCATGGGGACACCAGGTGATCGTCGACAATCGGCCTGGTGCAGGCGGCAATCTGGGTCTCGAGCTCACAGCCAAAGCCGCGCCTGATGGATACACCGCGGTCATGGCCGCGGTGACGACCAACGCGATCGGAATGAGCACGTATGCGAAATTGAATTACAACCTCGAAAAAGATCTCGTGCCGGTATCGCTCGTTGGCAATGTGCCACACATACTCGTAGCCCATCCAACGCTGCCCGCGCGCAACGTGAAGGAGCTCATTGCGCTGGGCAAAGCACAGCCGGGTGCACTCAATTTTGCGTCGCAAGGCCCCGGCACGCTGTCTCATCTCGAGCAGGAGATGCTCAAGCAGATGGGCGGATTCACTGCGCTGCACGTGCCTTACAAAGGCAGCGCTCCGGGCATAGCAGATCTCATCGCCGGCCACGTCGCGCTTTTCTTCGACAGTATTCCTTCCGCGCTGCCGCACGTGAAATCGCGCAAAGTGCGCGCGCTTGGTGTCGCATCGTCGACGCGATCGCCTGCGCTTCCCGAGGTACCGACGATCGGTGAGTCTCTGAAAGGCTTCGAGGCCGACTCCTGGTTCGGGGTCATGATGCCGGCCGGCACACCGCGGGAGATCGTGACGAAGTTCAACGCGGACGTACAGAAAGCGCTAGCGCTGCAGGATGTGAAGGAGCGGCTGCTCACCGTCGGTGGGTTTGTCTCGCCCGGCGGCCCCGAACAGCTCGCTGAGCGCATCAGAGTCGATGTCGCCAAATGGGCCAAGGTCGTACGCACAGCAGGAATCAAAGCGGAATGAGAGAAGACATTCAGGACGCCGTCGAACGTGTCGATGCAGATCGGCTGTGGGAGCGCCACATGCAGATGGCGGAGATCGGCGCCATCCCGGGCGATGGAGTGAACCGGGCTGCTTTTTCCGCGGAAGACATCCGCGCCCGCCGTCTACTGCTGTCGTGGGCTCACGCCCGTAACTTCAGCGTGAGCATTGACGATATCGGCAATATGTTCGTACGGCGCCCCGGCGTCGAAGCCGATGCGCCGCCGGTGATGGCCGGCAGTCACATGGACAGTCAGCCGCGCGGCGGCCGCTTTGATGGCATATACGGCGTGCTGGCTGCTCTGGAAGCGCTCGAAGCGATTGACGAGGCCGGTTTGAAAACGCGGCGTCCGATCGAGCTCGTTGCATGGAGTAACGAGGAAGGCGGCCGGTTCGCGCCCTGCACCATGGGCTCCTCCGTATTCAGCGGCGCGCGCGCACTCAGCGACTTCCTGGACATCAAAGACAACGACGGCAATGTCCTCGGCGCCGCGCTCGCAGAGACGCTGGCGGCGACACCAGAGGTGCGCCGCCGGGAATTCAATACCCCCGCGACGGCGTATATCGAAGCTCACATTGAGCAAGGGCCTTTACTGGAGTTGCAAGACAAGACCGTCGGGGTGGTCACCGGCATACAGGGGCTGCGCTGGTTCAATGTCGAGGTGTTCGGCGAGAGTGCGCATGCCGGCACCACACCCCTCGGTGCGCGCAAGGACGCGTTGCGCGCGGCGCTGCGCATCATCCGGGCGCTCGAATCACTCGCGCTCGATGCTGGCGATGCCGTGCGTTATACGGTAGGGCGCATGCTCGTCACACCTAACTCCCCCAATTCGGTCGCGAGCCATGTCCTGTTTTCGGTCGATCTGAGGCACCCGGATGCGCAGACAGCGGACCGGCTTGCGGCGGCGGTCGAACCGATCGCGCGCAAGGAAGCAGGTCCGTGCACGGTGACGGTTGCTGCGACGCTCCGTGATGGGCCGTGTGCATTCGACGAGAGCGTAGCCGACGTGATCGAGCGTGCCGCGAACGATCTGGGCATCACCAACATGCGTCTCGCTTCGGGCGCCAGCCACGACGCGATGTACATGGCGCGGCTCTGTCCCACCGGCATGATCTTCGTGCCGTGCGAGAAAGGAGTGAGCCACAACGAAGCCGAGAACGCGAAGCCGGAGGATCTCGCGGCCGGCGCGCGCGTGCTGACCGCGGCGCTACTCGACATCGCCAATCGCTGAGTGGTTGGGGAGTGCAGCACCCACGCGCGATGCGTCAATGCGTTCGCCCTATTCAAATCGCTTTGCATCGGTCGAACGAGCCATCACCCGGGCAACACCCAAGCGATCTCCGCGTCGCTAACGGCCGCGTCGGTATAATGCCCCGTTTTCAATTGCGCGCTTACATCCGATGATACTTTACGCGCTGACCATCTTCGCGAGCGCGTTTCTGCTGTTCCTCGTGCAGCCGATCATGGCGAAGCAAATCCTGCCGTGGTTCGGTGGCTCCGCCGCAGTCTGGACGACCTGTCTCGTGTTCTTTCAGTTCCTGCTGCTGTTCGGTTACGCGTACTCGGACTGGACCACACGCCGCCTGAAAGCGACTCACCAGGTCGGGCTGCATATTGCGCTGCTGCTACTGAGCCTTGCCTCGCTTCCCATAATTGCGAGCGCTGCATGGAAGCCCGCCGGCGATGAAGAGCCGGCATGGCGCATTCTTGGATTGCTCACTGCTACGATCGGCTTGCCGTACTTCCTTCTTTCGACGACAGGTCCGCTGGTACAGGCCTGGTTCACCCGCAGCTTTCCCGCTGGCACGGTATACCGTCTTTTCGCGTTGTCGAATCTGGCGTCTCTGCTCGCGCTCGTGTCATACCCTTTCGTGCTCGAGCCATGGGTGAGCACCGTGCGCCAGTCTGTCGGTTGGAGCATCGCGTACGGTGTGTTTGTGCTGCTCTGCGCTGGCGCAGCCGTATACAGTCTGCGATCCCATCCGACTGGAAGCCCGGCCGCTGCGACGATCGCGACCATGAACGAAGGTCCCCGGCCGATGCCGCGCGAGTTTGCGCTATGGCTGCTCCTGTCGGCGATGGGCTCGTTCATGCTGCTGGCCGTGACGAACCACATCACGCACGACGTCGCCTCAGTGCCCTTCCTGTGGATCCTGCCGCTCACTATTTATCTCCTGACCTTCATCCTGTGTTTCGAAGGGCGCGGATGGTACCGGCGGAATATTTTTCTCGGACCGCTGATCATGGTCGCAGCAGCTATGGCGTGGGCACTGCACGCGGACCGCAGCATTCACGATATTAAAGAGGCGGTGGCGCTCTTCTCCGCAGGTCTTTTCGTGTGCTGTATGTTTTTTCACGGAGAGCTCGCCGACATGAAACCGGCGCCGCGTTACCTGACGAGCTTCTATCTGATGGTGTCACTGGGCGGTGCGTTGGGCGGCTTCTTCGTGGGATTTGTGGCACCGCGGCTCTTTCCGACTTACTACGAGTTTGGGGTAGGACTGGTCATCACACTGCTGCTCGCCGCAGCGCTGGTGCGGCGAATGCCTTTTTTCGTGCCGCTGCTCGTGGTTTGCGCCGCAGGCTTTACCGCGTACCACGTGTACGCATATGTGGAATCGCTGTCCCGCAACGCACGAGTCATGACCCGTAATTTTTACGGGACGCTGCGCGTGCGCGACGTGGGCTCCGGCGCGGACGGCGTGCGCAGGCTCATGCACGGCGTCATCATGCATGGCGAGCAGTATCTTTCCGAAAAACGTCGGACAGAGCCGACTACCTATTACGGGCCGAGCTCAGGCATCGGACGGGCGATCGCACGACTCAGCGCGAATCCGCTGCGCGTGGCTGTAGTCGGCCTCGGTACCGGCACGCTTGCAGCGTATGGCCGTCCTGGCGATGTCTACCGGTTCTACGAGCTCAATCCCCAGGTGATCGGCATCGCTCGCGCGCAGTTTACATATCTCTCCGATAGCCGTGCCACGATCGAGACCGTGCTTGGCGACGCGCGCCTCAACATGGAACGCGAGCCTGCGCAGAATTACGACCTCATCGCGATCGATGCATTCTCGAGCGATTCGATCCCCGTGCACTTGATTACACGAGAAGCGATGGCCGTGTACCTGAAGCACCTGAAGCCGGATGGCATCCTCGCTTTTCACGTGACGAACCGATTCCTGCGACTCGCGCCGGTCGTCAAGATGATCGCCGATGAGTACAGGCTGCGCAGCGTGCTCGTGATCGACGAAGCCGAAGAAAGCGATCTCGCAAAAACGGATTGGGTGCTGCTTGCGCGGAATCCCGCGTTGCTCAGTCAGCAGGAAATCACGTCGGCTGCAACCGAAATCGAGACCATACCCGGTCTCGGCGTCTGGACTGACGACTACAACAACCTGTTCAGAATATTGAAGGACTAGCGTCTGGACGTTGTCGGAACGCGGTCACCACGGGTGGTTCGCGCCCAGTTTTTCACTGTGCATACAGGCATTCGTCGGACCCCAGGCATGCAGGTTGCTGTAACCCGGTGTACCAATCGGCCGAGGGCCGACGTTTTGATGGAGTGTAAGTATTTGTAATGTAAGGCGCAGCGGCGTTGCCGCGGCTAACCAATAACTCACTGCCCCCTCGTGGAGAAGGAGATGATGATGTCACTGATCAGAATAATGCTCGTCGCTGCTGCGCTGAGTCTGTCGGGTTCGGTATTTGCGGCGGATGCAATGTCGAAGGACCAGGTGAAGGCCGAGAAGGACCGCATTTCGTCCGAGGCAAAAGCAGCCAAGGACAAATGCAAAGATATGAAGGGCAATGCCAAAGATATATGCATGGCAGAAGCCAAGGGTAACGAAAAGCTAGCCAAGGCCGAACTCGATCTGAAGCAAAAGGACACGCCGAAGAACCGGTATGACGTTGCCGTGGCAAAAGCCGATATGGAATATCACGTCGCGAAGGAAAAGTGCGACGACATGAAAGGCAAGGACAAGAAGGCTTGCGAGAAGGACGCGAAAGCTGCCCACGACCAAGCCAAGAAGCAGGCGAAGGCGGACAAGAAATAACGCACTGCCAACACATGCTGACCGAAGGAACACCACGTAGCGCTGGCGACAGCGTGGGTGAAACCGGGCAAGCCTGAAGGGCTGCTCATCATTGAAACGAGGAGATTGATATGAAGCGTTTCTTAGCGATTGCAGTAGCAGCGGGCGCCCTTGCCACGCTTACGGCGTGCGATAGCATTCCGGTATCTAAACAGACGCAGGGTGCGGCCATCGGCGCCGTCGGCGGCGGTGTGGTAGGCAGCGCGCTTACGGGCGGCAGCGCCTTGGGCACGATCGGCGGCGCAGTGGCCGGCGGCGTGGTCGGCTCCGAAGTCGGCAAGCGTCAGTAAGCAAAGCGCGCACGCGGCGTAAGCCGCGTGCGCGTTACCAGCCTCGAACCCCGAATCGGGGTTTTTTTTCGTCCACAAGTCGTGGACGCGCGGCTCACGTGATGTAGGTATGTTGGGAAATACCGATTTTCGCGCGCCGCATCATCACCCCACCTGCGACGAGCATTGCGGAATTGCACAGAAACACCGGCATGTAGCCGAACGCCGTTCCCAGGCTGCCGAACAAGAGCGGAATCACCAGATGGGTCACGTTGTTCGCAGTCACGCGCAGCCCTGCGGCTTCGGCCTGACGCCCCGGCGGCGCAAGCGCGTAAATGAGCGACATCGACATAGGCTGGCCGCAGCCTACCCCGAGGCCGAGCAAGAACGCGCTGGCACCGAGCGCGTAGGCGCTTTCGAAAAACGGAAATAACACAAAAGCAAACGCCGCCACGAAGATGCCGCCCGTCAGCACCTGCGACTCCGAATAACGCTTCGCCAGCGCCGGCAAAACGATGCGTATCGTGAATGTTGCCAGCGCGAATACACCGAGCACGGCGCCGATGACCGACGCCGAGAGGCCGACCGAGTGTCCATACACGGGGAAATAGAACAAGAACAAATCCCACGCCGAGGAAATGATGCCGCTCGCGATAAACGTGTTGCGTAACGCGCCATTGCGCCACAGGTCGAGTGCGCTGCGGCTGCCCGATACGGCCGCGTGCTTCCGTGCTCTTGGCAGAAAATCGGGCTTGCACAGCAGGAGCAGCACGGACACGCTCGGAAACACCGCAAGCACGAGGAACGCCGGGACATGCCCCAGATGATCGATTGCAAGGCCGGCGGCGAATGGGCCGATGAATCCTGCCGCGGAAAAGCCCATACCGACGAGGGCGAAATTGCGCGCACGATTTTCGGTGCCGCCGATGCCGCCTGCGATTCCCTGCACGGTGATGAAAAAGAAAAGAAACGTCGAGCCGAGAAGCAGGGCCGTCACATAGAGCACAGGCAAGCCCGGAAAGAGAGGCGGTAACAAGAGCCCTATCGTCACACCGGCGGAGCCTATCAGCATCAGTATGCGCGGACCGACGCGGTCGGCAAGCCGGCCCACATACAGCGCCATGAGCAGCGGACAGATGGCATACAACGCCATCAGCACGCCGATCGTGAATTGCGTGGCACCGAGATTCAACGCATAGAGGGAAATCGCAATGCGGCTGCCGCCGAAGCCCGAATGGCTGAGCGCGCACAGGAGAACGATGAGGTGAATCGACATCTGAAATGAATGCGCGCGGCACCCTAGCGCCAGGACGTTACCGCTGGTGATATTAGCAGCGCGTACCCATCACATGTTTATTCGAATACCGTGGCCTTGAGGCACCCGCATAGCGGCAATAAGCGCCGCGACGGCCCCACTCAGAGTCTATGGCATCGCGCTCAGGTAATGGATCGCGAACAGACCCTGATCGTCGACCCAGCAATGCTCGTCGACGAAGCCTGCTTCGCGTGCGAGCGCCTGAAATTCCGCGACCGAGTACTTGTAGGAGTTCTCCGTGTGGATGCTTTCACCGGCACTGAACATGAAACTTCGGCCGGCTATGATCGCGCGTTGCGCGCGCGTGCTCACGAGATGCATTTCGATGCGACTTTCCGCCTCGTTGTAAAAGGCATGATGGCGAAATGCGGAGAGATCGAAATCGCCGCCAAGCTCGCGATTGATGTGCGCGAGGACGTTGAGATTGAACGCGGCAGTAACACCCTGCGCATCGTTGTAGGCGGCGTGCAAGAGCCGCACGTCCTTCTTCAGATCTACGCCCACCAGCATCGCGCCGCCGTTACGTGCAACCTGCCGCGCGTTGACGAGAAAACGCTGCGCATCCGCGGTGGTGAAATTGCCGATCGTAGAGCCAGGAAAATAAATGATGCGGCGTGGGCCGCGTAAGGCTTCGAGATCGTCCAGAGGCACGGCTTGCGTGTAGTCCGCGCAGACCGCATACATGCGTACCTGTGTGAATTCCGCACTGAGGTTAGCAACGGCCGAGCGCAGCTGCTCCGCGGAAATATCGATTGCGACGTAGACGGCGGGCTCCAGCGCTGCAATCAATACGCGAGTCTTGCGGCCCGAGCCGCTGCCATATTCGACGATCGCGCCACGGCGCCCTGCCCGCTCGGCAATCTCGCTCGAGGACGACTGCAGAACCGCGAGCTCGGTGCGGGTTGGATAGTACTCGGGAAGCTCACAGATCGCGTCGAACAGGGCGGATCCGCGGGCATCATAGAAATACTTTGGCGGTAAAGCTTTGTGTTCAGCCGACAGACCTGCGATCACATCGTTCAGGAACGAACCCGTGGTGGGCTGGAGATCGAGATACTCGAAGCGCGCGCTCGAATCCATTTGCTGAAGCACGAGTCCGGCTAGGAGTGAATCGCGCGGGCGCCACGCGGCCCGCACGCTAAAGTCAGGTGTCGATTAGCCTGGCGTCGAGCGAGCCAGATGGCTTTCGACCCATTTCTTGACCCGGTTCGCGTCCGCAGTACGCGTGTATTTGCCCCACGAGTCGAGCAGCACAATGATGACCGGTTTGGTCGCTATACGTGCCTGCATGACGAGGCACCGTCCGGCTTCGGATATATAGCCGGTTTTAGAGACGTCAATCTGCCACTGATCGCTTTTCACGAGTCCATTCGAGTTGCGAAACGTAAGTAGCCGGCCGTTATTCAGGTGGACGCTATAGTCGGTCATCGTCGTGAATTGCTGAATCGCCAGGTAGCGATAGGCTGCCGTCACCATTTTTGCGAGATCTTCCGCCGTCGAGACGTTTTCGCTGGAGAGCCCGGTACTGTCGACAAAGTGCGTGCGCAGCATGCCCAGCTCGGCCGCTTTCTGATTCATGGCTTTCACGAAAGCATGCAACCCGCCGGGATACGCGCGTCCGAGCGCGGCCGCTGCGCGGTTTTCAGAAGCCATCAGCGCGAGACGCATCAGGTCATCGCGGGGCAGCACGCTGCCGACCTGCAGGCGCGAGCGCGTGTGCTTCAGGGCGTCGACGTCCTCCTCGGTTATCGCGATGTGCTCAGCGAGATCGAGCTTTGCGTCGAGTACGACCATCGCCGTCATCAGCTTGGTGATCGAGGCGATCGGCTGCACGGTAGTGATATTCTTTGCGTACAAGGTGCGCCCCGCCTGGTCGACCACGAACGCAGAGGTTGACTTGAGTGTGGGGTGATCGCCATGCTCCTCCGGGACCGCAGCCACGTGAGGGCGTGGAGCCCTGGTTCTGGCCTGTGCGCGAGGTTGGGGTTTTTTCACGACTTTACCGGCGTACTTCTTGTGCGACTTCGAGGGCTGGACGCCTGCCCAAGCGGCGCCATGGAGCGCAAAGATTGTCAGCAGCGCAATTACCCAGTTCCTCACCGCTTCCTCCGATGTTGTACGGGACCGCTAAGATTCCGATTATGCTCGAAAAAATACAGGGTTAACCCAGTCTTTTCAAGCACTTTTTTAGGAATGGCATGAAATTCCTCATATCGGGTCGTAAACTGAAGGGGCGTTGGGCCTAAAAAAAACCCCGCTCGGGGCAGTGTGGGATGCCCCGGCGGGATTGAAAGAGGCCATACAGCCACCCGCTCAGCACAGGTCGCTGCAACTGCCAGGCCTCCGAGGAGGAAAGACTGAACAAACTGCCAAAATGCGCGAGACGGTGTGTCTCGCAGAAAGCGAAGCCAAGTTAGCAATCGAGACTTACATGAATCTTACGCACGCGTGCACGACGTTTCTTGCACCTGAACTCCTCGGAAGTGCCGTAGTGACCTCGGTTTAATTCGGGCAATGAGAATACTGATAGTTGAAGACGATCCCGTGCTCGCCGATGGACTCACGCGTTCGCTGCGACACGCAGACTATGCCGTCGACTGCGTAAATAAGGGCGACGAGGCCGACCACGTGCTCGCGGCTCAGTCGTACGATCTGGTAATACTCGACGTCGGGTTACCCGGTCTCGACGGTTTTGAAGTTCTGCGCCGGCTCCGCCGTCGCGGCGGTGCGGTCCCCGTGCTCGTACTCACTGCACGCGACGCACTCCCCGATCGCGTCAGAGGACTCGACCTGGGCGCCGATGATTACATGGTCAAGCCTTTCGACCTGCCGGAGCTGGAGGCCCGCGTGCGGGCGTTGATACGCCGCGGCCAATCCGGGGGAGCATCTCTGCTTACGCATGGCGCGCTCGTACTCGATACCGCAGGGCGTCGCGCAACACTGGGCGGGGAACCACTCGATCTTTCTGCGCGCGAGCTCGGCGTGCTCGAAGTATTGATGATGCGCAGCGGCCGCGTGGTGAACAAGGAGCAACTCGCGGAGCAGCTTTACGGCTGGGACGAAGAAGTCGGAGCCAACGCGATCGAGGTTTATGTGCACCGCCTGCGGCGCAAGCTGGAGCCTGCCGGAGTCAGCATCCGCACGATACGCGGGCTCGGCTATCTGCTCGAGAAAGGGCCCACAGCCTGAGCACCGTCGCGCTCAACAGGGCTCGCGCGAAACCGACGACGCTGCGCCGTCAGGTGCTCATGTGGCTCTGCTGGCCGCTGCTCGTTTTGTGGTCGGTAAACAGCGTGATCGATTACGATATCGCTAATCGCTTCGTCAATCTCGCCTATGATCGTTCGCTGCTCGAATCGGCACTCGACATCGGCCGCCAGGTAAAGGTTCTGAACGAGCGGATCTATGTAGACCTGCCGGAGATTGCCGTGCAAATGCTCCAATCGCGCGAGTCCGGTCGGCTCTACTACCTCGTCACGGGCCCGGACAACGAGTACATCACCGGCGAGCCCGATCTTCCTCCGCCGCCCGATCCGTTTTCGGGGCGGGTGAACTATTACGATGACGGTTATCACGGCAAACCGGTCCGTGTGGTGGCGCTTCACCTTCCGCTCGAGACGGGCAAGAGCAACAGCCTGGTTATGGTGCAGGTCGCGGAGAACCGCGCCGCGCGCGAGGAATTTGCGCGTCAGATTCTCCTGCGCATGATCCTGCCGCAGGCGCTGCTGATCATAGTCGCGGGCATCATGCTCTGGTATGCGGTGGGACGCGGCCTCGCGCCGCTGCGCGCATTGCGACTCGAAATCGAAAGCCGTTCTCATCGCGACTTGTCCGCTTTGCCGGAGGAGCAGACACCGCAAGAGGTGCGTCCACTTATCCGGGCGCTGAACGAGCTGCTTGAACGGCTGAGCCTCGCTCTTGCCGCTCAACAGCGGTTTATCGCCGATGCGGCACATCAGCTGCGCACGCCGATCGCGGGACTGAAGACCCAGACCGAGCTCGCGCTGCGACAGACGCCGCCTGGCGAGGCGCAGACCACGCTGCGGCAATTACGCAGTGCCACGGAACAAGCGACGCGATTGGTGAATCAGCTGCTCTCGCTCGCACGAGCCGAGCCGCCTGCGGGCCGGATCGAGGCGACCCTGCGCTTCGATCTGCACGATCTCGCCCGCGAAGCGACGACCGAGTGGGTTCCGCGCGCAATCGAACGCAACGTCGATCTCGGCTTCGACGACCGTTCGCAGCACGCGGGGGTTGAAGGCGACCCGTTCCTTTTGCGCGAGATGCTGAACAATCTGCTGGACAATGCAATTCGCTACACTCAAAGCGGTGGGCAGGTCACCGTCTGCGTGCGCTCTGTAGAAGGCCGACCCGTACTCACCATCGAGGATAACGGCCCTGGCATACCCGAGGCTGAGCGCACCCGCGTATTCGAGCGCTTCTACCGGGTGCTCGGCACAGGCGCCGAGGGCGTGGGCCTGGGACTCGCGATCGTGAGCGAGATTGCGCAAACCCACGGCGCTGACGTAACGCTAACTCGGGGAACCGCGGGTATAGGCACAATAGTTACTGTCTCTTTCCCGGCACCTGAACAGCGAGTGACCCTGGCACGCGACCGAACAGACCTAAACTAATGGCTCGCGACAGTTGCGATCTGCTCTTCATGCGCGCGCCGGGCATCCTCCTGCTGCTGCAGCGACCACATCTGTTCGTACGCGCCGCGCTGCATGAGCAGCTCACGATGGGTGCCGCGCTCGACGATGCGCCCCCGGTCCAATACCAGAATTTCGTCCGCATCCATCACCGTCGAGAGCCGGTGTGCGATGACGAGCGTAGTGTGTCCGCGCGCGATGCGGTCGAGCTCCGCCTGAATAGCTTTTTCTGACTTCGAATCCAGCGCTGACGTGGCCTCGTCGAAAATCAGGATACGCGGATCCTTCAATATAGCTCTTGCAATGGCCACGCGTTGCTTTTCTCCGCCGGAAAGCTTCAACCCGCGCTCGCCCACTCGCGCGTCATAGCCGTCCGGCAGGCTCGTGATGAAGTCGTGGATGTGCGCAGCTTTTGCAGCGGCTATAACATCCTCACGCGTTGCGTCAGGGCGGCCATACTGAATATTGTAGTAAATCGTGTCGTTGAAAAGAACCGTATCCTGCGGGACGATCGCGATTGCCGCACGGAGGCTCGCTTGTCGCGCCTCGCGTATGTCGCAGCCATTGATACGCACGGACCCATTGCTCACGTCGTAAAATCGATATAACAGCCGCGCGAGCGTCGACTTGCCCGAACCGCTGGGCCCCACTACTGCCACTTTGGTGCCGGGAGGCACCTCGAAGCTGACGTCGTAAAGGATTTGCCTCTTCGGATCGTAGCTGAAGTCGACGTGCTCGAAACGTATGGACGCGGGCCCGGGCGGCAACTCGATGGCGTCCGGCCGGTCTTCGATCTCGCGATGGGCCTCCAGCAAGCGAAACATCCGGTCCATGTCGGCGAGCGCCTGCTTGATCTCGCGATAGACCATGCCGAGGAAATTGAGCGGGATATAGAGCTGTATGAGCAAGCCGTTGATCAGCACGAGGTCGCCAAGGCTGAGCGTCGTACCGACGACACCCTCGGCGGCCAGTATCATCAGTATCGTGACGGCGATGGCGATGATCAGGCTTTGTCCGATGTTGAGGACCCCGAGCGAGGCCTCCGTCTTCACTGCCGCTGTCTCGTACTGCCGCAAATTCTCGTCGTACCTGCGCGCTTCGTAGTCTTCGTTGTTGAAGTACTTCACCGTTTCGTAGTTCAGCAGACTGTCGATCGCGCGGGTGTTGGCGCGCGAGTCGAGCTCGTTCGCGTGCCGCCGAATGTCCATGCGCCACTCGGTGATGCCGAACGTGAATGCGAGGTACACGATAATCGCGCCAAATGTAACCGCGACGAAACGCCAGTCGAATTTCGCAAAGAGCACCGCCGCGACCAGCGTGAACTCGAGTACTACAGGAATGATCGAGAACAGCATGTAAGACAAGAGCGTCGAGATGCCGCGGGTGCCGCGTTCGATGTCTCTCGAGACACCGCCCGTCTGTCTTTCCAGATGAAAGCGCAGCGACAGCGCGTGCAGGTGTCGAAACACGTTCAGCGCGATACGGCGAATCGCGCGCTGCGTCACTCGCACGAAGACGAGATCCCGAAGCTCGGCGAAGAGCGTCGTGGACAGACGCAGCACTCCGTATGCAACCAGAAGCGCGAACGGCAGGACCAGGATCGCGCGGGCGGGGGTGAGGGCGTCGACGATCTCTTTCAACACCAGCGGCACCGCCACGTTCGCGAGTTTGGCGGTTATCAGAAAAGCAAGCGCAACGCCGACACGCCACTTGTATTCCCAGAGATACGGCAGGAGCATGGGCAGGACACGCCACTCGCGTGTCCCGCGCTGCGGCGAAGTGGCGCTGACCGGGGAGGTTCTCATGTGGCAGCCGATTCTAGCAGCGCGCTTTCGCCTGCCCGTTCGCGGTCGAGCCTGATAAAAAACGGGCGCGGAAACCGCGCCCGAAGACGTACCAAAGGAGGAGGATGAAAACGAAAGAGCGTGGCGCTCCCCGCTTTCATGATGTACGTAGCAATTGCGATGCCGGACGTAGGGACAGAAGTCCTTTAGCTGAACTCCTTTGCCGGGCCATACGCAAAGAGTCCCGTCAGCAGCCGCGCCAGGCCGTAACACGTCCAGTGCGCAATGCGGTCGGGCAAAGGGCGCCGGTGCCAGCTTTCAGCTTTCACTTGGCGCGCGCCGTCGGCCATGACAACGCCCAGGCTCGCCCGGAGCTCGCTGGCGAAACGCGCGTCATCAGCAACGACATTCGCCTCACGGGCGAGCAGCAGGCTGAAAGGGTCGATATTCGAGGACCCTACGGTCGCCCAACTGCTGTCTATCACAGCGACTTTCGCGTGCAAAAAACTCTTGTGATGCTCGTGGATTTCGACGCCTGAGTCGAGCAACGTTCCGTACAGTGCGCGGGAAGCGTAGTGCAACAGACGATATTCCACGCGGCCCTGCAGCAGAAGCATGACTCGCACCCCGCGGGCAGCCGCCTGCGCCAACGCGTGACGAAACGCCAGCCCCGGAAAAAAATACGAGCTTGCAATTAGAATCTCCGATCGCGCAGACGCAATCGAGGACAAGTACGCCTCTTCAATGTCGTTGCGATGCCAAAGATTGTCGCGCACGAGAAAAGCGGCGCGCTGGGAACCGCGCCGCGCGCGATCGGGCTCGAGCCCTTCATATTCCGGCCAGCCGCCGCTCAATTGCGTGAGCAGCACGATTGTCCACAATCTTTTCGCGGCACCGTGAATGGCTTCGACCAACGGACCTTCGATACGTACTGCGTAATCCACCCGCGGGGGCGTATGGTGTGGAGTATGCATATCGTCGATGACGTTGATACCGCCGACGAATGCGACCCGGGCATCGATCACCGCCAGCTTGCGATGCATGCGGCGCAGGCGCTGCCGTTGGAAAGTCCATGGCGCAATGTCGGGGCGGTAGACAATGAACTTGACGCCAGCCTGTTTCAGTTCGTCGGCAAGACGTGCGCCGAGCGTTCGCGATCCGTAGCCGTCTACCAATAGATGAGTCGCGACGCCTCGGTGTGCGGCGCGCACGAGTGCTTGACCTATCCGGCGACCGGCGTCGTCGTCTTCGAATATATAGGTTTCGACATGGATTTCGCGTTGCGCCTGGTCACAAGCGCTCTCTAACGCCGGGAAATAGTCCCGTCCACTCTCAAGCAAATTGAGCCGATTGCCTTCCACCCAGTCGGTCATAGCCGCTCGAGCGTGGTCGTGAGCACGGCATGGTCGGAGATCCGGCCCCAGATCGGGCCATGGTGCACGTGCGCACGCCTGACGCGAAAGCCGCGTACGTAGATGCGGTCGAGTCGGAAGAGTGGCAGCATGGCCGGAAAGCTGCGCGCCGGCATGCCTTTCAGAAGCTCGAACACTTCATGCATGTTGAGCGGGTGCGCAAGCTCGTGTGTCGCTTTGTAACGCCAGTGCCAGTCGTTGAAATCGCCCGCGACAATCAGGGGCGCATGCGAAGGCACGAGGCGTTCGATGCGTTGACGCAGGCGTTCGAGCTGGCGGCTTCTTCCCCTTGCTGTCAGCGCCAGATGTACGCAAACGCAATGCAGCGACGTATTCCAGCCGGGCACCTCGAGCTCGCAGTGGAGCAACCCACGCCGCTCGAAGCGATGGGCCGAGACGTCCTGATTGTCCCAGCGCTGGATGGGAAAGCGCGACAGGATTGCATTGCCGTGATGCCCATGGTCGTAGACGGCGTTGCGCCCGTACGCAAAATCTCCCCACATGGTATCGGCCAGAAACTCGTACTGGGGCTCCGCAGGCCAGTCGCCGTGGCGTGCGGCGTTGCGCTCGTTGGTGCCCTGTACTTCCTGCAGAAAAACGATGTCGGCGCCGAGGGTACGCAGACGATCGCGCAGCTCATGTATGACCAGCCGCCGATTGAAAAGGGACAGCCCTTTGTGGATGTTGTACGTTACGACCTGCAGACTGCGTGTCACGTTCGGCCCACGTCACGCGCACAACGGTGAATCGGTGATGATTGCCGTCAGGAGACGGCCAGCATTCGATCGAGCGCGATCCGAGCGAGCTCGGCTTCGTGAGCCGGCACTTTGATCTGGTTCACGACTTTGCCTGCCACAAGGTTTTCGAGGCTCCAGGCGAGGTGCTGCGGGTCGATTCTCGCCATCGTCGAGCACATGCATACCGTAGGTGCCATGAACTGGACGACCTTGCCCTGCGGCTTGAATTCTTCCGCGATGCGATTAACCAGATTCAACTCGGTGCCGACGAGCCAGCGCGTGCCCGGCGCGCTCGACGCGATCGTCTTGATGATGAAATCGGTCGAGCCGACGTAATCCGAAAGCTTGCACACTTCGAAATTGCATTCGGGGTGGCTGATGACCATGCCGCTCGGGTTCTGCTGACGCCAGCGCAGCACGTGCTGTGCCTGGAACATCTGATGCACCGAGCAGTGGCCTTTCCAAAGCAGGATTTTCGCCATCTTGATCTGCTGAGGCGTGAGCCCGCCCATAGGCTCATCGGGGTCCCATACGAGCATCTCGGCCAGCGGAATGTCCATGAGGTAACCGGTCCAGCGACCGAGATGCTGATCGGGAAAGAACAGCACTTTCTCGCGCCTGCCGAGCGCCCATTGCAGAATCGGACGCGCGTTGGTCGACGTACATACGATACCGCCGTGCTCGCCGCAGAACGCCTTCAGGTCGGCCGCCGAATTGATGTACGTGACCGGCGTGATTTTTTCGTCCGGATCGAGCACCTCCGCGATTTCGCGCCACGCACGCTCGACCTTTGCGAGGTTCGCCATATCCGCCATCGAGCACCCGGCGCTCAGGTCCGGAAGAACGACTTTCTGATGCGGCTTCGATAAAACATCCGCAACTTCCGCCATGAAATGCACGCCGCAGAACACGATGTATTCGGCGTCGGCCTGCGCCGCGAGTTTGGACAACCGCAATGAATCGCCGGTAAGCTCCGCGTGTTTGTACACATCCGCGCGCTGGTAGTGATGGCCGAGTATTACGGCGCGCTTACCCAGCGCTCGCTTGGCCGCGACGATACGCGCGTCACACGCTTCGTCCGCCAGCGTCTTGAAATGGTCAAAACCGATCGTGGTTGCTTCCATGCCTCTCACGCGTCCCTCGGAGCGACAGCAAAGATCGAACATACCATAAAGCACTAAAAATGCCACTTTGCAGCGACAGCGCGCGCGTTCGGTCGCACGCAACACTAGCAAGACAGCATGCGACCTGCAGAGAGGCGGCTAAGTTCCCGACTGCACTGCGGAAATTCGCCGCGGCAACTCGCGGATCGCCTCAGCGTTGCTCCATGAGAAAGCCTTCTCGGCGGCCTCATGACATGGGAGCCATGCGTAAGCCAGGTGCTCTCGCGGTGCCAGCACGATGTCCAGCGGCCCCGGTACTTCGACAGCAAACACGTGCTCTGTGTTGTGCGTGACGCCAGGCGCATAACGGTGGCGCCACCGCAGATAAATTTCGTAACGGTTCTGTTGCTGCCAGTCGATCAGTCCGTACCGGCTCGCATCGATGCCCGTCTCTTCCGCGAGCTCGCGCAGCGCCGTCCGCTCCAGCGTCTCGCCCTCGAGCTGGCTCCCGGTGACCGATTGCCAAAAACCGGGCCGATCGGCGCGCTCGAGCAACAGGACCTGCAAGTCCGGCGTGTGAACGATCACCAGCACCGAAATCGGTTGCTTGTACGTTTTTGAGCTTATATCCACGGCGGAAGCTCTGCGGCGTCATCGACCAGCACAACGAAAGGTTTGCGCCGTCTCTTCCAGTACATGGCGCTCTCAGCGAGGATTTCAAGCAGAGTCGCCCAGTCGCGGCCCAACGCACGGGACGCTGCCGCGCACTCGCGCACATGCAGCACATAGGCGCTCGCCGACTGCCACGACAAGTCCTGCAACACGTCTGCCAGCGCGTCCCAGTTGTGGCCAAAATCAGCGGGGGCCGCGATGTTCCGACCGAGCGCCGCCATGAGCTCGGCCTTCGTGCGCGCCGTGGTGAGATCGATATCCACCCAACGCGCGCCGCTTCTTTCCAGGCTTTCGCGCACCGCCGCGACATGAGCGGGCGCATGGTAGGCCCCCGAGAGTGCCGGTGCCGGCAAGGGGGCTTTCTTCACTCGCGAACCTGACGGAACGTCCGATAGTGATCGTCGGTGTAATACAACTCGCCTCCTCGGCCCACGACTAGGCGCCGTGCGCCGCGATGATTGAGCGCGGGGGTGGGGACTGTGTATTCGCGATAGTATCCGCGTTCGCGCCTCGGCAGCAGCCGCTCGAAATTTCCGAACACGACGCCGTCGCGCTCATAGGGGAAAGGCCCGCCCCTCCCGATCAGCCGCAGCGTCTGTCGCGCTTCGTACGGCAGGTCCGCGAGGCGGACGACCGGCAGCTGCTGGTGCGATGTATCAGTCGCGCGAGGTGCAGCTGCTGGTGCCGCAACACAAACCAGCGCGATGACTACGGCGACAAGCGGCACGAGTGAACGATTGCAAGATGACTCCCGCTTCACACGTGCCTCGTGTGCTTCGGCTTCAGCTTTTCCGGGGTTCGGTTTGCCGCAGCCGGATGTGCAGCTCGCGCAGTTGCTGCTCGTCCACCGTATTCGGCGCATGCGTGAGCAGATCCTGTGCGCGCTGCGTTTTCGGAAACGCGATGACGTCGCGTATCGATTCCGCGCCCGCCATCAACGTAACGATTCGATCGAGCCCGAACGCAATGCCGCCATGCGGCGGAGCGCCGTACTGCAGCGCTTGCAGCAGGAATCCGAACTTCGCTTCAGCCTCGTCTTCGCTGATCTTCAGCGCGCGAAATACCTTCGATTGCACGTCCTGTCGATGAATGCGCACCGAGCCGCCACCGATTTCCCAGCCATTCAGCACCATGTCGTGCGCTTTCGCTCGAGCGCGGCCGGGATCGGTTCCGAGCAGGTCTTCGTGGCCGTCGGCAGGCGCCGTGAAAGGATGATGCATGGCGGACCAGCGGTCACCCTCCTGGTCCCACTCGAACATCGGAAAATCGAGGACCCACAGCGGCCGCCAGCCGGGCTCGACGAGATCGCGATCCTGCCCGACTTTCAGGCGCAGCGCTCCCAGCGATTCGTTGACGATCTTGGCCTTGTCTGCGCCGAAGAAAACGAGATCTCCGTCCTGCGCGCCAGTGCGTTCGATTATTTGCGAGACGACTTGAGGCGAGAGGAATTTCAGTATCGGCGACTGCAATCCTTCAACACCTTTGCTGAGTGCATTGACCTTGATATAGGCCAGGCCTTTTGCACCATAGATCTTGACGAACTCCGTATAACCGTCGATCTCGCTGCGCGTAAGCGTTCCGCCATTGGGCACCCGCAGCGCCGCGACACGACCGCCGCTCAGCGTCGCCGCATCGCGAAAAACTTTGAATTCGACCCCTTTCATGACGTCGGTGAGATCGGTCAATGTGAGCGGGATGCGCAGGTCCGGCTTATCCGACCCATATAACGCCATGGCCTCGTCGTACGCCATGCGGGGAAAAGGCTTCGGCAGCTCGACCTCGAGGACTTCCCTGAATGTCTCGCGCATGAGCTCTTCCATGAGCGCGATGATTTCGTTCTGGTCGAGAAAGGACGTCTCGATGTCGATCTGCGTGAATTCCGGCTGGCGGTCAGCGCGCAAGTCTTCGTCGCGGAAACACTTTACGATCTGATAGTAGCGATCGAAGCCCGAGATCATCAGCAGCTGTTTGAAAAGCTGCGGCGACTGCGGCAGCGCGAAGAACAGTCCTGGATGCACGCGGGAGGGCACCAAGTAATCGCGTGCGCCCTCGGGCGTCGAGCGGGTGAGCATCGGCGTTTCAATGTCCAGGAAGCCTTCGCGATCGAGAAACTTGCGCACGGCCATCGCCGTCCGGTAGCGCAAACGCAGATTTTTCTGCATCTGCGGGCGCCGCAAATCGAGAAAGCGGTATTCGAGCCGCACCGTTTCCGAGAGGTGCTCCTCGTCCATTTGGAAAGGCGGCGTCAGGGACGGATTCAGAATTTCGATGTCGCTGGCAAGAACCTCGATTTCACCGCTCACGAGATTTGGATTTACCGTGCCCGCGGGACGCTCGCGCACGCGCCCGGTCACTTGCAATACGAACTCGCTGCGCAGCTTATCTGCCACGCCGAAAGTTTCGGGCGTGTCGGGATCGCATACGATTTGGACGAGACCTTCGCGGTCACGCATGTCGACGAAGATGACACCTCCGTGATCGCGCCGCCGGTGGACCCATCCGCAAAGCGTCACCGTCTGCCCCAGCTGTGCGCGGCTCACACGGCCGCAATATTCAGTACGCATGGTTTCTTGAAAGTAATAGACCGAACTGCAGCCGCACTACCGGTTCACGGTCTGCGCATGTCCCTCGCTTGCAGGCTCGGGCCTCGCTAACGGCACGGACAAGCGCGTGCGGTGCCCTGGAGCGACGACACCCATCGAGATGATGTACTTGAGCGCCTCGTCCACCGACATGTCGAGCTCGATGACCGCGCTGCGTGCAACCATGACGAAGTAGCCTCCCGTTGGATTTGGGGTGGTCGGCACGTAGATGCTGACGTAGTCGCCCTGCAGATGATTGATCACATCGCCGCCCGGCTTCCCGGTCATGAACGCAATCGTCCACATGCCCGGGCTCGGCCACTGCACGAGCAATGCCTTGCGAAATGCCTGACCGCTCGGCGAGAAAAGCGTATCGCTCACCTGCTTCACGCCGTTATAGATGGTATTGACGACCGGTATGCGCGCAAGCGCGCGCTCGCCGAAGCGCACCAACCGCTGCCCGAGAATGTTCGCCGTAAAAACACCTGTCAGAAATACGACGAGCAGCGTCAGCAGTACGCCCATTCCCGGGATATAGATGCCGAGCCAGTGCTCAGGACGTAGCGCTGACGGGAGCAGCAGCAGCGTCTGGTCCATCGTCCCCACCAGGAGCGTCAGCACCCAGACGGTAATGACCAGCGGCACCCACACCAGAAGGCCGGTGATCAGGTAGCGGCGGATTGGATTTTTGGGAGGCATGTAGCGGACTTCAGCCGAGGAATTGCGATCCTGTAAAGGCCGGCAAGAGTGTCAGGCGTCATGTGCGCGCGAGGCGCTGCCTGACACCTAAGGAAGGGGGACGGCCGGAAGGCCGCGTCGATTCAGGTACAGGCCGGGCAGGCGCCCGTACCGGCGGGTTCGGACTTGTCTTGCTTTTTCGGTTCGGCGGCTTCGGACTTGTCTTCCTTTTTCGGTTCGGCGGCTTCGCTTTTCTCCTTGTCCGCTTTGGGCTGCGCGCCTTTGTTCCGGAAATCGGTCGCATACCAACCGCTGCCCTTGAGTTGGAATCCGGCAGCGCTCAAAAGTTTGCCAAGAGTGGATTTGCCGCAATCGGGACAATCGGTGAGCAACGGATCGCTCACTTTTTGTAAGTATTCCTTCTGATATCCGCATGCGGCGCAGCGATATTCGTAAATGGGCATAAAAGCTCCCGAGCAAAAAGTTATTATACCTGAACCGGTTAGAGCGTATGTACGCGGGAAATGAAGGGTTTTTCCGGAATGCAAGCAGCGGCACAGCAAACTAGCGCATTGCAGGGCACAATCGGTCTTCACCGAAGTTCGATCATGCCAAGGATGACGCACCCTCGAGCGCAATCCCGCCGCTACCCGGTATGGGCAGTGGCGTTTTCATGGCTGCTGCTATTGGCGACCAGTGCCCGCGCAGCGGAGGAGGACCGCGCCGCAGAGCCCGTATATATGACCGGCGCGGAAGTGCGCATCGACCGTCCGGTCGATGGCGACCTGATCGCTGCAGCAGGGCGTATGCACGTTGACAAGCCGATCGCGGGAGACGCGATTCTCGGAGCAGGATCGCTCGACGTGCAGGCGCCCGTGGGCGAGGACTTGCGCGCAGCGGGCGGCATCGTAACGCTCGGGAATCGCGTGCACGGCGAAGTAATGATTGCGGCAGCACGCATCGTGATCGGTCGCGATGCGGAGCTGCACGGCCACGCATGGCTCGGAGGCAGTCACATTTCGGTCGGCGGGCTTGCGTTCTCCAGCATGAAGATATACGGCCGCCACGTGCGGATCGAAGGCGCGACTTACGGCCCGCTCGAAATCGTCGCTGACAGTATCGAAATTGGCGACTCCGCCCGCATACATGGGGACCTTGGTTATTCGAGCGCGCGCGCAATTATCATCAGTTCCAAAGCACAGGTTACAGGCAAAGTATCGCGGACTGGAGGTCAGGCCGCATCGCGGGAGTCGGAGACCGGCCTCCTGGCAGCAAAGCCATTGCGCCCTTTGCTGCTGGCGAGTCTGTTCGCAGCAGGGCTGCTGTTGTACGCGCTTTGGCAGAACTTCGTGCGCCGGTCAGTGCACGTTCTGACGACGGCGCCTGCGAAAAGCCTGGGCCTGGGCACGGTGCTTTTCTTCAGCGTGCCGCCTGTCGTCGTACTGCTCATGATCACAATTATCGGGATACCGCTGGGGATTTTCGTCGCCGCGTGCCACATTCTGGGGCTGCTGACGGGCTATCTGGTGACAGCCTTCCTGCTCGCCGAGAAAAGTGCGCAAGTGTTCAGACGCGCACCCGGCGCACGCAACTGGGACTTGCTGTTCCTCGCAGCCGCGCTCGTGTTGCTTGCACTTGCGGGCAGCGTGCCGTACGCGGGTCCGCTGGTCTTGATACTGGCTGCAGCTGGAGGAATGGGGGCGATGTTGCTACAGGCGTTCGGTCGCTCTGGCGGCAGGCCGCAGGAGCGCTCCCCGTCGGATGCCTGGCCGGCCGCATGACGGCAACGCAACGAACCTAAAACGGAATATCGTCGTCCATCTCGTCGAAGGCGCCGCCCTTTTTAGCGGGCGTTTTCGTGCCACCGGCGGCTGCCGTAGCGGGTTCGCGGTTCATGGCATCCGCGCCGCCGCTTCTCCCGCCGAGTAGCTGCATGCGGTCGGCGACGATTTCGGTCGAATAGCGCTCCTGCCCTTCTTTGTCCTGCCACTTGCGCGTGCGTATGCGACCTTCGACGTAGCACGGCGAGCCTTTTTTCAGATACTCACCGGCGATTTCGGCGAGCTTGCCGAAGAACGCTACGCGATGCCATTCGGTGTGCTCCTGCTTCTCGCCACTTTTGTCTTTCCAGGTATCCGTCGTCGCGATCCGTATGTTCGTGACTGCGTCACCACTCGGCAAATAGCGTGTTTCCGGATCTGCGCCCAGGTTGCCGATAAGTATCACTTTGTTTACCGATGCCATGTCAGCCTGCCTTTTCGGTTATCGCGTTCAATACATTGTGTTCGTCAAAAACGCCGCTGTCCACCGTCAGGAACGCGGTGCTTTCGCCCGCCACGACGCGCACATCATGCACGCCGGACAATGAGCGCAAGCGTGCCGTCAGCGTTTCGGCGCTGCGCGCGTCCAGCCGGGGCACGATATACGTACGCGTGCTCAGGACAACCGGCGTCCGCATCTTCAGGGACAACACCAACCATATAACGAGCAACACCACGTCCGCGATGACGACACCTGTCAGGCCCCATCTGCCATAGGCATAGCCGCCGCCGGCCGCGCCGACAAACGTGCCGAAGAACTGGATGCTGCTGTAGAGCCCTATCGCTACGCCTTTCGTGCCTGGCGGCGCCAGTCTTGATGTGAGTGAGGGCAGCAGAGCTTCCAGCACGTTGAACGGCGTGAAAAACAACAATAGGAAAAACGCGAGCGTCAGCACGCCGCTGTCGAGCCAGGGTAGCGCGATGTGCGCGGCAAGTATGAGCGCGACCGATCCGCTGAAGTAAAGCTTCAGGTGCCCTCCGCGGCCTTGAGCCATGATCGGCGGCAACATCAACACGAAGGAGGCGAGCATGACCGGTAGATAAACTTTCCAGTGCTGGCTCAAAGGCAAGCCTGCGTCGCGCAGCGCGAAAGGAACGACGATAAAGAGCGCCATGAGCACGGCGTGCAACGCGAAAATGCCGTAGTTCAGCCGGGCGAGCTGCGCATCGCCAAGAATGGTCCAGAATTCGCGGAGTGCGCCGGCGCGCGGCGCACGGATCTCAACGACATCAGGAACGACACGCCACACGACTAATACGGCAGCCATTGCAAGAAAGCCCGTCAGCGCAAAGAGCCCAGGTACCCCGATGCGATCGTTGAGCCACGGGCTTGCGATCAGCGACAGCGCAAAGGAAAGCCCGATCGTCGAGCCGATCATCGCCATTGCCTTGGTACGGTGTTCGTCGCGCGTGAGATCTGCCGCCATTGCCATTACTGCGGCAGAAATTGCGCCGGCGCCCTGTAGCACGCGCCCGAGTATGACGATGTAAATATCCCCTGCCGCCGCGGCGACAAAACTGCCAGCCGCAAAAATCGCGAGGCCCACATAGATCACCGGTTTCCGGCCGTACCGGTCCGACCACCAGCCGAAAGGAATCTGCAGCACCGCCTGGGTGAGGCCATAGGCACCGATTGCGATACCGACGAGCGTGAGATCGTTACCCCCGGGCAGGCGCTCTGCATAAATGGCGAAAACCGGAAGGATCACGAACATGCCCAGCAGCCGCAATCCGAAAATGCTCGCGAGCCCGATGCTTGCGCGCAGCTCGAGAGGGCTCATGCGATCGTGCTGCGACATCGGCGGGGGGGTTGAAACGTTGGGAATGCGTGCGGACTCCGGTATATTAGCAGGTTTGCTTGGTACTCAGACTTGGCTTCCGCGTCCCCTTCATCTTCGAAAGTCGTGCCTCTGCAGAGCTCGCGCCATGACGACGCCGGCGTCGGCGAAGTCATACGCATCCGCGGCGCACGCACGCACAATCTCAAAAATATAAATCTCGACCTCCCGCGCAACCGGCTCGTGGTGATCACCGGCTTGTCGGGCTCCGGCAAATCTTCGCTTGCGTTCGACACGCTGTACGCGGAAGGACAGCGGCGCTACGTCGAATCGCTTTCAGCCTATGCACGCCAGTTCCTGCAGCTGATGGAAAAACCGGATGTCGACCTGATCGAAGGTCTGTCGCCCGCCATATCGATCGAGCAGAAAGCAGCCAGCCATAATCCGCGCTCGACCGTCGGTACCGTTACGGAAATCCACGATTATCTGCGTTTGCTATACGCGCGCGTGGGCGACCCGCGCTGTCCCGACCATCAGATCGTCTTATCGGCACAGAGCGTGTCACAAATGGTGGATCATGTGCTGAGCCTGCCCGAGGACACGCGGCTCATGATCCTCGCGCCGCTGATCGTGGGCCGGAAAGGCGAGCAGGCCGATCTGTTCGATGAGCTACGCGCGCAGGGATTCGTGCGCATCCGCGTCGACGGCGAAGTGTACGAACTCGATCAGCTGCCGAAGCTCAAGAAGAACATCAAGCATACGGTCGAAGTCGTCGTAGACCGGTTGAAAGTACGCGAGGACGCGAAACAGCGTCTAGCTGAATCGTTCGAAACCGCGTTGCGGCATGCGGACGGCCGCGCGCTCGCTGTCGAAATCGACAGCGGCCACGAACATCTCTTTTCAGCTAAGTTTGCGTGTCCGGTGTGCAGCTACTCGCTGCCGGAGCTCGAGCCGCGTCTTTTTTCGTTCAATAATCCGATGGGCGCGTGCCCACGCTGCGACGGCCTGGGCTCTGTGAGTTTCTTCGACTCGAAGCGCGTCGTCGCGTTTCCCGAGCTCTCGCTCGCGTCGGGCGCGATCAAAGGCTGGGACCGGCGTAACCAGTTCTACTTCCAGATGCTGCAATCGCTTGCGACGCATTACCGCTTCGACCTCGAACAGCCGTATGGCGAGCTGCCGGAAAAAGTACGGGAGGCGATACTGAACGGCTCCGGCCGCGACAAGATTCGATTTCTGTACGCGGGTGAGCGCGGCAACAACCACGTGCGCGAGCATCCCTTCGAAGGTGTGCTGCCGAATCTCGAGCGGCGCTACCGCGAGACCGAGTCTGCGGTTGTTCGCGAAGAACTTGCCAAGTACCTCAACACGCAGCCCTGTCCGGAATGCGCCGGAACTCGCCTGCGGCGGGAGGCGCGCTACGTCACGGTCGCGGGCCAGCCGATATACGAGGTCTCGGCGCTGCCGCTCAGCCAATCGATTGAGTTCTTCAGACATCTGCGTCTGCCGGGCGTAAAGCAGGCTATCGCCGACAAGATCGTGCGTGAGATCGTGAACCGGGTGCAGTTTCTGGTGAACGTCGGACTCGAGTACCTTTCGCTTGACCGATCTGCGGACACACTTTCGGGCGGTGAAGCGCAGCGCATTCGGCTCGCGAGTCAGATTGGCTCAGGCTTGACCGGTGTGATGTACGTGCTCGACGAGCCTTCGATCGGCCTGCACCAGCGCGACAACGGCAGGCTGCTCGAGACATTGAAGCGCCTGCGTGACATCGGCAACTCAGTCATCGTCGTCGAGCACGACGACGACGCAATCACGAATGCCGACTACGTGGTCGATATGGGTCTGGGCGCAGGCGAACACGGCGGCAGAATCGTCGCTCAAGGCACCCCGGACGAGATCAAGCAGCACGCCGAATCGCTTACCGGACAATACCTGAGCGGCCGGCGACGTATCGACATTCCGGGGCTGCGTCACCGCGCAAACGCCAAGCGGCGGCTTACGATCTGCAGTGCAGCCGGAAACAATCTTAAGAATATTACGGTGAACATGCCTGTCGGGCTGTTCGTATGCGTGACCGGAGTATCGGGATCCGGCAAATCCACCCTGGTCAACGACACGTTGTACTGCGCAGCGGCCCGTCAACTTTATGGCAGCGCGGCAGAACCGGCACCGCACGATTCCATCAGCGGCCTCGAGCTGATCGACAAGGTGGTAAACGTCGACCAGAGCCCGATCGGCCGCACGCCGCGATCGAATCCCGCCACCTACACCGGTCTCTTCACGCCAATTCGCGAGCTGTTCTCAGGCGTTCCGGCAGCACGGGAGCGCGGTTACGGCGCCGGCCGGTTTTCTTTCAACGTAAAAGGCGGGCGTTGTGAAGCGTGCCAGGGAGACGGCGTACTCAAAGTCGAAATGCATTTCCTGCCGGATATCTATGTGCCGTGCGACGTCTGCCACGGACGCAGGTATAACCGCGAGACTTTGGAAATTCACTACAAAGGAAAAAGCATCCACGAGGTGCTGCAAATGACGGTTGAACAGGCGACCGAGTTCTTCAGCGCAGTGCCTGTGCTTGCACGGAAGCTCCAGACATTGCTCGATGTAGGTCTTGGATATATCACGCTCGGCCAGAGCGCGACGACGCTATCGGGCGGTGAAGCTCAACGGGTCAAACTCGCGCTCGAACTCTCGAAGCGCGATACCGGACGCACGCTCTACATCCTAGATGAGCCGACAACCGGGCTCCACTTCCACGATATCGATCTGCTGCTGCGCGTTCTGCACCGCTTGCGCGATCACGGCAATACCGTCGTCGTTATCGAGCACAACCTCGACGTGATCAAGACCGCTGACTGGGTCATCGATCTCGGGCCTGAGGGCGGCGCAGGCGGCGGTGAGATCGTCGCGGAGGGACCACCGGAGGAGATTGCGCGTAACAAAGCAAGCCATACCGGGCGTTATTTGCAGCGCGTTCTGAAATGAAGCACGAGGGATCAGCGCGCGACTTGCTGATCGGCAGTTTCAAGGCTGCGCTCGCTGCTGCCGATCCGTTGCAGCTCGTCCCGCAGCACCTCCCGCAGCCGCCGAAAGGCCGCACGCTGGTCGTGGGGGCCGGCAAGGCCGCTGCAGCGATGGCGCTTGCGGTCGAACAGAACTGGCCGGCCGAAGCGCCACTGGATGGCCTCGTCGTGACGCGTTACCAGCACGGCCTCCTGACCAATCGGATCACGGTCATCGAGGCCGGTCATCCCGTTCCCGACGAAGCCGGCGCGACAGCCGCGCACGAAATCCTGAAATCTGTCAAAACGCTCACGCGTGAGGATCTGCTGCTCGTGCTACTTTCAGGGGGCGGTTCGAGCCTGCTCTCGCTGCCTGCTGATGCGATCACGATCGAAGAGCTGAAAGCGACCACTCAGGAGCTTTTACGCTCCGGCGCGCCGATCCAGGACATGAACACCGTGCGCAAGCATCTGTCCGCTATACACGGAGGAAAGCTCGCAGCGGTGAGCCGCGCGCAAACCGTTGCCCTGATCATCTCCGACGTTACCGGAGACGACCCTACCCATATCGCATCCGGTCCATGCGCACCCGATCCGACGACGTACGACGATGCCCTGGCGATCCTCGAGCGTTACAGCGTGCGCGCACCACGCAGCGTAATCGATCACTTGCAGAGCGGCGCTCGAGGTGAGATCACTGAAACGCCTAAACCCGGTGACAAGGTTTTCAGGCGGGTGGAAAACCGCGTTATCGGATCCGCTCAGCAATCGCTGCAGGCCGCAGCCGAATATTTCCAGGAACGCGCCATACAGGGTGTGATTCTCGGCGATTCAGTGACCGGCGAAGCGCGCGAGGTCGCAAAAGTCCTGGGCGCGATCGCGCGACAGATCAGAAAACATGGGAATCCGTGGCAGCCGCCTGTTGCGCTCATCTCAGGCGGTGAATGTACTGTGACCGTGCACGGAAAAGGTCGCGGCGGCCGTTGTGCCGAGTTCCTCCTGGCGCTCGGGATCGATCTGGATGCGCTTCCCGAGGTATATGCACTCGCTTGCGACACCGACGGCATAGACGGTTCTGAGGATAACGCCGGCGCCTTTCTCGCCCCGGACACGCTTGCCCGCGGTGCGTCCAAGAAGCTTCATCCCGCGCGAGCGCTGGACGAGAACGACGCTTACACGTATTTCGCTGCCGTCGATGCGCTCATAATGACCGGCCCCACGCGCACAAACGTCAACGATTATCGCGTCGTCCTGGTGCGATAGACAAACCGGTGCGTATTGACAAGAGCTGCGTACGAGTTAATACTTAACCATATGGTTAATCATTTAACTACTAGCCTAGACAGCGTCTTCGGAGCGCTTGCGAATCCTGCGCGGCGCAACATCATCGCTGCGCTTACGCGCGGCCGGCGTGCCGTGAGCGAGCTTGCGCAGCCGTCCGGTATGTCACTGCCCGGTTTCCTGAAGCATGTGCGGGTGCTCGAGGGTGCAGGTTTGATCGTCTCTCACAAGCAGGGGCGGGTGGTTCACTGCACTCTGAACGCCGCGGTGATGCGGGATGCGTCGGACTGGCTGGATCGGTACCGGCAGTTCTGGGAAGAACGCCTCGACGCACTGGAACGTTACCTCGAAAAGGAGACCGCAACATGGAGAAAGTCGGAGACGAGACCTCGCTCGCGCTCGTCCGCAAGTTCAAAGCCTCGCCGCAGGCGGTCTGGCGTGCGCTCACGCAGCCGGACGCGCTGAAACAATGGATGGCGCCAAGCGCCGATTTTGAGATCCTCGTCGCGGAAACTGACGTGCGGGTCGGCGGGCGCTACCACATCGTCATGAAATCGCCGGATGGCGAAGAGCACGACGTCAGCGGCGTGTACCGCGAAGTCACCGTGAACACGAAGCTCGTCTATACGTGGGCGTGGAAAAGCACGCCCGAGCGCGAATCGCTCGTGACAATAGAGCTCTCCCCCGCAGGCGACGGCACGGAGTTTCTGTTAAAGCATGAACGCTTCGCGGACGAGGAAGCGCGCGAACGGCACGAGCAGGGATGGACCGGTTGCATCCGGCGGCTGGCACGACTGTTCGCCTGACCGGACTCACGAGACATACACACGCCCGGAGGCTTACATGAAACTCTATGGCTTTCCGCCATCGCCGAATACCAGAAAGGTGCAAGCAGTCGCGGCTCATCTCGGCATCGCGCTCGAATTCGAATTCGTGGACATTACAAAGGGCGAATCGCGCACGCCACAATTCCTTGCGATGAACCCCGGTGGCAGGACTCCCGTTCTCGTAGACGGCGAGTTCAGGCTGTGGGAGTCGAATGCCATCATGCAGTACCTCGCATCGCTCAAGAAGAATTCATTGTGGCCCGAGGACGACCGAACACGCGCTGACATAGCACGTTGGCAGTTCTGGCAGGTCGCGCACTGGCACGAGGGATGTGGCGGGTTTCTCTGGGAGAACCTCGTCAAGAAGCTCTTGCTCGGCACCGCTACTGACCCGGAGTCTTTGAAGCGCGCGGAAGCGGCGTTCCACCGCGACGCGCCGGTGCTCGATGCTCACCTCGCGAAACGGCAGTACCTCGTGAACGATACGCTTACGCTTGCGGATCTCGCGGTCGCATCCTATCTGCACTATGCGGCCCCGGCTCAACTTCCGCTGGAGGCCTACATGAACATCCAGGCGTGGTACGCGCGCATCGAGGTCCTGCCCGCGTGGCGCGAAACCGCGCCAAAGATGTAAATCCAGGCACGTTCGGACTCATTCGAGATCGAGCGCGATCTGCGTTTCCCGATCGTAAATCAGGTCATCGCCCTGCGTGCGCGCGACAGCATGCAGCCGATGCTCGAGTACGGGCGAACCGTCGATGATGTGGAGCACGCGCGTTCCGCGGGCAACGAGATAGTCGGCGATCAGGAACCGATGGCACTGCCACGGCAGACGCTCGGCACACATAATGGCAACACGAGAGCCGATCGCACGCTCGAGTACGTGGCGGACGCGGTCCTTGAATGTCGCGGTTTGCATGTGGTCTGCATAGGCGCGGAAACTCCGGTTTCTAAGCGCCGTGTGCGGCGAATCCAGCCGCGGCCGCCGGCGGCCGCCCAATGCGTCGCCTTCCCACACGTACTCTATGGAGCGCACGGGAAGAGATTGCGCCAAGTCGATGCGCGAAAAGTGCGGATAGCGCCGCGACCCGGGATGGGCGCGCACATCGATGAGGCATGCAATGTCGTGATGCTCGAGCAGGTGGGTCAACTCGTCGAGCGCTCGGCTGCCGTGGCCGACGGTGTAGATGCATGTGCTCTCGCGCTCCTTGGATAACATGAATGATTGACCTGCGTTCGTCCGACGTCACTTCAGCAGATCGATGACGGAACGCGCGGCGCCTCTGCATGAAGAACCGTCTTGACCTGCCCGACGTAGAGATCGGTGCCGCCGAAATCGGTGAATAGAAAAATCGGCGCGGGCGCGTGCATCTCGCCAGCGAGCGGGCGTCAGGCCGTCGCCGAAGCGCCTGAGACGCTCGGGACATCGACGTTGACAACGTACCGTGCATGGACTGCCGCGATGCTCCGCAGCACGATGTCCTTGCCGAGCATGTCGCTCGCGTCGATGGCGGCGCTCAGCAGCTCGGGTGTCAGTGCGTGCAACGCCGGCACCGCTACTGGCGCATAGCTCAAATGCCACGGTTCCGGGGAGACACCGCCGCGCGGTGTGCGATACGGTCGAAAGAATCCATAGCGATGCATATTCCGATCGAGCCACACATGGAGCGAATGAAACACCCCGCCGGGCGCTGCTTCAGAGGGCAGGAGTTGAACGCGGTAGCCCTCGGGCATCGCAGCGGCATCGACCACGTCGAGGTCGCTGCCCCAATGATGTCGACTGGCGCCTGGCAGCGCGCTCCAACACAGGATTGCTTCGACGAGCGCCTCCGGGTCGAGTGCGCCATGGTCGCGCTCGATACCGGCGCTGTCGTACAGCGGACGTTCGCCGCGGAATTTCAGATCCCAGATTCTCTGTTGCGCGCTGAAGTCGCGAAATCCACTGGTGATGGCGAGATCGATGCCAGCACCGGCCGCGTCCGCTTTCAGGTTCAGGAAGGCATCCAGCACGGCAGCGTGCAGCGCAGCGCCGAGGTCGTCGCGCTGGACGACGTGGGTGCGCGCGCGACCGGTGAGCTCGAGATCGTTCAGCATCACCCGAATTCTATAGTGAGGGCCGCACGGCGCATAAGCCCGCCAAAGCGCATTCGGGATTCCACACAAAAAAGCCGGCACAAGGCCGGCTTTCTATACGCACGCAGCGACTCTTTAAGCTGCGGGCTGCTCTTCAGTTTTCCGGCTTCGCTTGCTGGTTTCCGTAGTCTCCGCCGTTTCGCCCGTTTCAGGCCGATCTACGAGCTCGACGAGCGCCATCGGCGCGTTGTCGCCTTTGCGAAAGCCGTACTTGAGAATACGAAGATAACCGCCGTTACGCGCAGCGTATCGCGGTCCGAGCTCATCGAAGAGCTTCACGACCATGTCGCGGTCGCGCAGCCGATCGAAAGCGAGGCGTCGATTTGCGAGCGACGGTGCCTTGCCGAGCGTGATGATCGGTTCGACCACGCGGCGCAGCTCCTTCGCTTTTGGCAGCGTTGTTTTGATGATTTCGTGCTTGAGCAGCGAGCAGCTCATGTTGCGCAGCATGGCGAGCCGATGACTGCTCGTGCGGTTGAGCTTCCGCAATCCGTGACGGTGACGCATGGCGTTTCCTTAAACTTTTTCGAGTCCGGCGGGCGGCCAGTTCTCGAGCTTCATGCCGAGCGTGAGTCCGCGCGAAGCAAGGACTTCTTTGATCTCGTTGAGCGATTTGCGCCCGAGGTTCGGCGTCTTCAGAAGCTCCGTTTCGGTGCGCTGTATGAGATCGCCGATGTAGTAGATGTTCTCGGCCTTCAAACAATTCGCCGAGCGCACGGTGAGCTCGAGATCGTCGACCGGACGCAGCAGCACCGGATCGATCTGCGTTGCTTTTCGCTCTTCGATCTGCGCAGGCATGCCTTTCAGATCGGCGAAAACCGTAAGCTGCTCCACGAGTATGCGAGCCGCGTAACGCACCGCTTCTTCGGGCTCGATGGCACCATTCGTTTCGATATCCATCACGAGCTTGTCCAAGTCGGTGCGCTGCTCGACGCGCGCCGATTCGACGGCATAGCTTACTCGGCGGACCGGACTGAAGGACGCGTCGAGCATGATGCTGCCGACGCTCCGGCTATCATCGGCCGCTTTGCGGCTCGTAGCCGCGATGTAGCCTCGGCCCTGCTCGACCTTGATCTGCATGTCGAGCTTGCCGCCCGCCGCAAGATGCGCGATTACGTGGTCGGGATTCACGATCTCGACGTCGTGCATCTGCTCGATGTCGCCGGCGGTTACGAGTCCCTCGCCTGACTTTTTGAGTGTCAGCGTGGCTTCGTCGCGGCCATGCATTTTCAGCACGACACCTTTGAGATTGAGCAGGATGTCGACCACGTCTTCCTGCACGCCGTCGATCGTGGAGTACTCGTGCAGGACGCCGGCGATCTTGACTTCGGTCGCCGAGTAGCCGGGCATCGAGGACAGGAGTGTGCGGCGCAAGGCGTTGCCCAACGTATGGCCATAGCCGCGCTCGAACGGCTCCATCGTGAGCCGGGCGTGAAAAGGCGAGATGTTGGATACATCGATGATGCGGGGCTTCAGGAAGGCGCTGCTGGCCATAGTGTCGGTACCTCTTCGATCGATTACTTGGAGTACAGCTCGACCACGAGCGACTCATTGATGGTGGACGACAGCTCGGAGCGCTGCGGCCGTGCTTTGAACGTGCCTTTGAGCGCCGCGGTATCGACTTCTACCCATTCCGGGTAGCCGCGCGAGGCGACCGCTTCAGCAGCGGCCTTGATGCGGAGCTGCGCTTTCGCCGGCTGCGCGACCTCGATTACGTCGCCGGGACGCACCTGGTAGGACGGGATGTTGACTCGCTTGGTGTTCACCAGGATCCCGTTGTGGCGCACGATCTGGCGCGCTTCGGTGCGCGAACCGCCGAAACCCATGCGGTAGCAGACGCTGTCGAGCCGTCCTTCGAGGATCTGCAGGAGCGCTTCGCCGGTGACGCCCTTGCTGGCCGCCGCCTGGAAATAATTGAGGCGAAACTGTTTTTCCAGCACGCCGTAAGTGCGGCGTACTTTCTGTTTCTCCCGCAGCTGCACGCCGTAGCCCGAAAGCCGCGTATTTTTCTGACCGTGCTGGCCCGGCGGATAGTTGCGCCGTTCGATGGCGCACTTATCGGTGAAGCACTTCTCGGCCTTCAGGAACAGCTTCTCGCCTTCCCTGCGGCATTGACGGCATCGCGCGTCGAGGTTTCTTGCCACGTGTCGCGTCTCCCTTAGATTCGGCGCTTCTTCGGCGGCCGGCAGCCGTTGTGCGGCACCGGGGTCACGTCCGAGATGCTGGTGATTTTGAAGCCCACGGCGTTCAAGGCGCGCACAGCCGATTCGCGGCCCGGGCCGGGTCCTTTGATGCGCACTTCGATGTTCTTGACACCGGATTCGGCGGCAAGGCGGCCGGCCTGTTCCGCAGCGACCTGCGCCGCGAACGGCGTCGACTTGCGCGAGCCTTTGAAGCCGTTGCTGCCGCACGTTGCCCATGCGAGAGCATTGCCCTGGCGATCGGTGATCGTCACGATCGTGTTGTTGAACGATGCATGGACGTGAGCGATGCCTTCCGCCACATTCTTCCTGACTTTCTTGCGTACCCGGGTGCTTGCCTTAGCCATGTGCCTTTGCCTTTGATTGGTCTTACACAGCGCCTGCGCGGACGATCCTGACTGCAGCCTTGCGCGGACCCTTGCGCGTGCGCGCATTCGTGCGCGTGCGCTGGCCGCGGACGGGCAGACCCGCACGATGACGCTTTCCGCGCCACGTGCCGAGGTCCGTCAGCCGCTTGATGTTCATCGAAACTTCGCGACGGAGGTCTCCTTCGATCGTGTACTTCGCGACTTGTTCCCGCAGGCGGTCCATGTCGTTGTCGGAGAGATCCTTGATCTTGGTAGTGCTCGCGATTCCGGCAGCAGCGCAGATGGCCTGAGCGCGACTGCGCCCAATGCCAAAAACAGCTGTCAGCGCGATCTCGGCGTGCTGTTGATTCGGAATGTTTACGCCACCTATGCGAGCCATGCCCTGCTCCTCTTACTCAAAACGGAAAACCGAAAATTATAGCGGTTAAACGCTTAATTTTCAAGACTATATCTGCGCCGCGCACCGCAAAGGCGAACCTTTGCGCCCTGCCGAAGCGCGCTGATTTTTCACCCTTGCCGCTGCTTGTGGCGCGGGTCCTTGCTGCAGATAACGCGCACGACACCCTTGCGCTTGATGATCTTGCAGTTGCGGCATATCCGCATCACCGATGCGAGCACTTTCATGTCCCACTCCTGTTCGATCCTGCGTTACTTAGCGCGAAACACGATGCGCCCGCGCGTTAAATCGTACGGCGTCAGCTCCACCGTCACTTTGTCGCCGGGAAGAATGCGGATGTAGTGCATGCGCATCTTGCCGGAAATGTGTCCTAAAACGATGTGTCCGTTCTCGAGCTTCACTCTGAATGTCGCGTTGGGCAAGGTTTCCACGATCTCGCCCTGCATCTGGATCGTTTCTTCTTTGGACATTAGCGTGTCGGAAATACGCCGCCCTTGAAATTCGCCTTCTTGAGCAGGCTTTCGTACTGGTGCGACATCAGGTATGCCTGAACCTGCGCCATGAAATCCATGGTCACGACCACGATGATCAGCAAGCTGGTGCCGCCGAAGTAAAAAGGCACGTTCTTCCATACGATGAGCGCTTCCGGCAGCAGACATACCAGCGTCACGTAGATCGACCCGGTGAGAGTGAGCCGCATCATGATTTTTTCGATGTAGCGCGCGGTTTGGTCACCGGGTCTGATGCCGGGCACGAAGGCGCCGCTTTTCTTCAGGTTGTCCGCGGTCTCCTTCGGATTGAAGACCAGAGCGGTATAGAAGAAGCAGAAGAATATGATCGCGGAGGCGTAAAGCATCGCGTAAATCGGCTGCCCCGGATGCAGCGTGGCGGCAATATTCTTGAGCCATGTCCAACCTTCCGACGAACCGAACCAGCCGACAAGCGTCGCGGGAAAGAGGATGATCGATGACGCAAAGATCGGCGGTATGACGCCGGCCATGTTGAGCTTGAGCGGCAAATGCGACGTCTGGCCGCCGTAGACCTTCCGACCGACCTGACGCTTCGCGTAATTCACGAGTATCTTGCGCTGCCCGCGTTCGACAAAGCACACGAACGCCGTCACCAGCACGACTGTCGCGAAGATGAACAGCACGACGGGTATCGAGAAGGCCCCGGTGCGTGCAAGCTCCAAAGTGCCGCCGATCGCCTGCGGAAACCCGGCTGCAATTCCCGCGAAAATGATCAACGAGATGCCGTTACCGACGCCGCGCTCCGTAATCTGCTCGCCCAGCCACATGAGGAAGATCGTACCGGTCGTAAGCGTAATCATCGCCGTCAGACGAAACATCAGACCCGGGTCCAGCACGAGTCCTCGCTGCGATTCGAGCGCTATCGCGATGCCCATCGATTGAAACAGCGCGAGCGCGAGCGTCGCATAGCGCGTGTACTGCGTGATCTTGCGGCGTCCCGCCTCGCCTTCCTTCTTCAGCGCTTCCAGCGTCGGCGAAACCACTGTCATCAACTGCATGATGATCGAAGCCGATATGTAAGGCATGATGCCGAGCGCGAAAATCGAGAAGCGCGACAGCGCGCCGCCCGAAAACATGTTGAACATGTCCAGAATGCCGCCGCGCTGCGACTTGAAGAGCTCGGCGAGCTGCAGCTGATCGATGCCCGGCACCGGGATGAACGATCCGATGCGAAAGACGATCAGCGCTCCCAGAAGAAACAGCAGCCGGCGCTTGAGGTCGCCCAGCTTTCCGGATGCGAGCAGTGATGCGTTCGTAGCCAAACTTACTCAGCCTTGTCCGCGACGGCTGTCTTCTTCTGGAGCTTGCCTGCGGCTTTCGCCTCAGCCGGCGGCTCGACGCTGCCGCCCGCAGCTTCGATGGCTGCGCGCGCGCCTTTACTCACGGCAATACCTTGCAGAGCGACTTTGCGCTCGATCTTGCCGGCAAGTATCACTTTCGCACGCAATGCGAGGTGCGGCACGACACCGGCGGCCTTGAGTGCGGCGAGATCGACTACTTCCGCTTTGATTTTCTGCAGATCGCCCAACCTCACCTCGGCGGTGTCTTTCGTCAGGAGCGAAACGAAACCCCGCTTGGGCAGCCGGCGCTGAAGCGGCATCTGACCGCCTTCGAAACCGACTTTATGGAAGCCGCCCGCACGTGCTTTCTGGCCTTTGTGGCCGCGTCCCGCGGTTTTGCCCAGCCCGCAGCCGATGCCGCGGCCGACGCGCTTCTTGGCATGCTTGGCGCCCGCTGCGGGCTTCATCGTGTTGAGCTGCATTCTAGTTACCCGTAGCTGTGTACTTCAGGAGATAGGAAACCTTGTTGATCATGCCGCGGTTTGCGGGCGTGTCGATCACTTCGACTGTGTGATTCAGGCGTCTCAGGCCCAGGCCGCGCACGCATGCGCGATGCTCGGGCTTGGTACCAATCACACTCTTCACGAGCGTTACCTTGATTTTTTTTGCTTCAGCCATCGTCTACCCCATGATCTCTTCGACCGATTTGCCGCGCTTGGCAGCAATCGTTGCCGGCGTATTCATCGCCGTAAGACCGTTGATCGTGGCACGCACCACGTTATAGGGATTGGTCGAGCCGAGGCACTTCGAAAGAATATTCGTGACGCCCATCACCTCGAGTACTGCGCGAACGGGACCGCCGGCGATAATGCCGGTACCTTCGGATGCGGGCTGCATGTAGACCCTCGCCGCACCATGACGCCCGACCACTGCGTGCTGCAGTGTGCCGTTTCGCAAAGGCACCTTCACCATTTTCCGGCGCGCCTCTTCCATGGCTTTCTGCACCGCGACCGGTACTTCACGCGCTTTGCCTTTCCCCATGCCAATGCCGCCGTCGCCGTCGCCGACTACAGTCAACGCCGCAAAACCGAGCACGCGCCCGCCTTTGACGACCTTGGTGACGCGATTGACCGCGACCATCTTCTCGCGCAGACCGTCGGAACGCTCGTCGCCGGACTGCATCTTGCCTGCCTGTATTTTCGCCATAATCCGCCGCTTACCGCTCGAGTTAAGTTAGACGCGGGCGGCTCGCCACCCGCGCTGGACAATACGACGTAGTCAGAACTTCAATCCCGCTTCGCGCGCCGCCTCAGCAAGCGCTTTCACGCGACCGTGGAACTTATAGCCCGACCGGTCGAATGCCACATTCGATATGCCGAGCTGCTTCGCTTTTTCGGCGATGCGCTTGCCGATCTCCGCCGCAGCTTTCACGTTGCCGCCGTTTTTGACGGCCGCTTTGATCTCGGCTTCTGCCGTCGACGCGCTCGCCAGCACCTTCGATCCGCTGGCGTCGATGACTTGCGCATAGATATGCGCGTTCGAGCGATGCACGGTGAGACGCACCGCTTTCAATTGTCGTATCTTCGCTCGCGTCGCCCGCGCGCGCCTCACGCGCGCTTCGATCTTGTCACTCATTTCTCACCACCTACTTCTTCTTGGTTTCTTTGAGCACGATCTGCTCGCCGGTGTAGCGCACGCCTTTGCCCTTATACGGCTCCGGCGAGCGGTAGCGCCGCACTTCCGCGGCGACCTGGCCGACCACCTGTTTGTCCGTGCCCTTGAGCACGATCTCGGTCTGAGTCGGCGTTTCCGCCTTCACACCTTGCGGCAGCTGGTGCACGACCGGGTGCGAGAAGCCCAGCGTCAGATTGATCTTGTCGCCCTGCGCCTGCGCTCTGTAACCCACTCCAACCAGCGTCAGTCTCCTCTCGAAGCCCTTGGTCACCCCGGTAACCATGTTCGCCACCAGCGCGCGCACTGTGCCGGACAATGCGTTCGCCTGGCGTGAGTTCTCATTCATCTTGAACTCGAGCCGGTTTTCGACGCGCTCGATCTTCACGCGCTGGGACACTTTCTGCGTCAGCGTTCCAAGCGGTCCCTTCACCGAGATCTGATCGGGCTGGACCGTCACTTCAACTTTGTCCGGCACGATGACCGGGTAATTCGCTATCCTGGACATTGCTCGACATTCCCTCTACGCGACGATGCACAGCACTTCGCCGCCGACTCCGAGGCCGCGCGCCTTACGATCGGTCATCACGCCTTTCGACGTGGACACGATCGCGATGCCCAGACCGTTCATGACGTTCGGAATATCTCGGCTCGGCTTGTAAATGCGAAGTCCGGGTCGGCTGACGCGCTCGATTTTTTCGATGACAGGACGACCGGCATAGTACTTGAGGCTGATTTCAAGCTGCGGCTTGCCGGTCGTGTCGCGCACGGCATAGTCGTCGATGTAGCCCTCGTCTTTCAGCACCTTGGCGATCGACGCTTTCAATTTGGACGCCGGCATCGCCACCGACTGTTTTTCCGACTGCTGCGCGTTGCGTATGCGCGTGAGCATGTCGGAGATCGGATCACTCATACTCATGTATTTTTCTCCAGCACCCCTACCAGCTTGCCTTGATGACGCCCGGGATCTCGCCGCGCATTGCAATTTCGCGCAGCTTGTTGCGGCCGAGACCGAACTTGCGGTACGTGCCGCGCGGGCGGCCCGTGAGCGCGCAACGATTACGTACCCGCACCGGTGATGCGTCCCGCGGCAACTTCTGAAGCTTCAGCCGCGCTTCGTAACGATCTTCCTGCGCGAGCTTCGGATTATTCGCAATCGCAAAAAGTTCAGCGCGCCTGGCGGCGTACTTCTTTACTTCTTTGCGGCGCTTTTCGTTCCGATTGATCAATGCGAGCTTTGCCATGGATAAGAACCCTCTAGCCTCTGAACGGAAATTTGAATGCGGCAAGCAGCGCCTTCGCTTCGGCGTCTGTCTTCGCGGTGGTCGAAATGGTGATGTTCATGCCGCGGATCGCGTCGATCTTGTCGTATTCAACTTCGGGGAAAATGATCTGTTCTTTCACACCCATGTTGTAGTTGCCGCGACCGTCGAATGAACGCGAGGAAATGCCGCGAAAATCGCGGATGCGCGGCATCGCGACACTCACCAGGCGATCGAGGAACTCGTACATACGCGCACCGCGCAGCGTCACTTTGCATCCCACCGGATAGCCTTCGCGAATCTTGAAGTTCGCCACCGACCTGCGGGCCTTCGTGACGATCGGCCTCTGCCCCGCGATCTTCTGCATGTCGGCGAGCGCATTGTCCATGATCTTCTTGTCCGCGACCGCTTCGCCCACGCCCATATTGAGCACGATCTTCTGGATGCGCGGCACCTGCATCACGGTCTTGTAGCCGAATTGCTGGGTCAGGTCTTTCATCACCGTGTCGCGATAGAACGTCTGCAGGCGCGCTGGCGCTATCGGACCCGCCGGCTTCTCCTCGCGCACTTCCACCTGCTGCTTCGCGTCACCCGAATCCTGCTTCGGCTGCTTCGGCTGTTTGGCCTGCTTCGGCTGCTTGGGCGGCTGCGCGTCCTTGCCGCCTTTGCTGTCCTTCGCCGGCTTGCCTTTTTTGGGGTCTTTCTCGCTCATACGTCAACCACTTCGCCGTTGGATTTGAAATAACGAACGCGGCGTCCATCCTCGAGGACGCGCACGCCGATGCGATCGGCTTTCTTCGTCCCCGGATTGAAGAGCGCTACGTTCGAAATGTGTAGCGGCATTTCCTTATCGATGATGCCGCCAGTCATGCCTTTCATAGGATTCGGCCGCTGGTGCTTCTTCACGCGGTTCGCGCCTTCCACCACGACGTGCTCGGCATCCACAATGCGCAGGACCGTGCCTCGTTTGCCGCGGTCCCGGCCGGTCGTGACGACAACGTCGTCGCCCTTTCTGATCTTTTTCATGCCTATCTTCCTCGACGAGCCCCCATCCGGCGGAGCTCCCTTCTGTAACTGTTCTCGCTTACAACACTTCCGGCGCGAGCGACACGATCTTCATGAAGCGCTCGGTGCGCAACTCGCGCGTGACTGGTCCGAAGATCCGGGTGCCGATCGGCTCGAGCTTCGCCGTCAGCAGCACGGCGGCATTCGAATCGAATTTGATGAGCGACCCATCACTGCGGCGCACGCCCTTGGCGGTACGCACGACGACGGCGTCGTAGATTTCGCCTTTTTTCACGCGGCCGCGCGGCGCCGCGTCCTTGATGCTGACTTTGATGACATCGCCGACACCGGCATACCGCCGCTTGGAGCCGCCCAGGACCTTGATGCACATCACCGCGCGCGCACCGGTATTGTCGGCCACGTCCAGAATGGACTGCATTTGTATCATTGTGTTGCCTCGCTGATTACTGCTTCCCCAACTTAGTGCCGACTGCAAGTTACCGACAGCAGCCGAAGCCAGTATTGGAGCCCGTCCGGGTCAGAGCGCCGCGCGTCCAGAATCAGGGCGGCGCGAAAAGCCGTAAATTATATGCGTATCCCGCTGTTTCAGCAAATTTTGCGGCGCCGCGACAGGCGTTAAACTGGCCCTTGCGCAGGAGCCGCCAAACGCCCATCGAGCTTGATCTTTCCATGGCGCCTGACGCTGCTTGTGTACCTGAAGGCGCGTCACAGTTCTTTATACGTTGCGCGCTTTTTCGAGAAGCTTGGTCACGCGCCACGCTTTGGTCTTCGAAAGCGGCCGGCACTCTTCGATTTCTACGAGATCGCCTTCGTGGAACTCGCCGGCTTCGTCGTGGGCGTGGTATTTCCTCGTGCGCGTCATGAACTTGCCGTAAAGCGGGTGTTTTACACGCCGTTCAACGAGCACGGTCACGGTCTTCGTCATCTTGTCGCTCACGACACGCCCGGTGAGGGTGCGCTTGTTAGCTACCTGCTTTTCGGTTGCTTCGCTCATGCTTAAGCCTTCGTCTTCTCGTTCAGGAATGTGCGCACGCGCGCGATATCGCGGCGCACTTTCCTGATCTGACTGGTATTGGTGAGCTGCTGCGTCGCTTTTTGCATCCGCAGCGCAAATTGCGCGCGGAGCAGCGAGTGCAGCTCGGTTTGCAGCTCTTCAGCTGACTTTGCTCTCAATTCGCTCGCATTCATTGCTTAGACCCCCACCATCCGCTGCACGAACGTCGTTGCGATCGGCAGTTTCGCCGAAGCAAGCCGGAACGCTTCCTTGGCCGTGACTTCATCGACGCCGTCCATTTCGTAAAGGACTTTGCCGGGCTGAATTTCTGCAACCCAGTATTCCGGATTGCCCTTGCCTTTACCCATGCGGACTTCGGCCGGTTTCTGCGAGATCGGCTTGTCCGGGAAAATACGGATCCAGATGCGACCACCACGTTTGATGTGCCGGGTCATCGCACGACGAGCAGCCTCGATCTGGCGCGCTGTAAGACGCCCGCGGCCGGTTGCCTTCAGGCCGTATTCGCCGAAGCTCACCTTGTTGCCGCGCGTCGCCTTGCCGGTGTTGCGGCCTTTCTGCTCCTTGCGGTATTTACGTCTGGCTGGCTGTAGCACGTCTCGCTCCTGTTCTGGCTGGCGTCTTGCGCGCTTTACGCGCCGGCGGCTGCTCGGGCTCGGGTGGCGGGGCCTGGATCGCGCCGAGCAATGGCTGTTCGTTCTTGGCCATGATTTCGCCTTTGAATACCCAGACCTTGATGCCGATCACACCGTAAGTGGTTTTCGCCTCTGAAAAACCGTAATCGATGTCCGCGCGCATGGTGTGCAGCGGTACGCGGCCCTCCCGGTACCACTCGGTGCGGGCGATTTCGATACCGTTCAGGCGGCCGGCGCTCATGATCTTGATGCCCTGCGCGCCGAGACGCATCGCATTTGTAATCGCGCGCTTCATCGCACGCCGGAACATGATGCGCTTCTGCAGCTGCTGAGCGATCGAATCGGAAATCAGTTGCGCGTCGAGCTCGGGCTTACGAACTTCTTCGATGTTGACATGCACGGGAACGCCGAGCATGCGCTGCAGCTGACCTTTCAATGACTCGATGTCCTCGCCTTTCTTGCCAATCACGACACCGGGACGCGCGCTGAAAATCGTGATGCGCGCGTTTTTCGCCGGGCGCTCGATGATCACGCGCGAGACTGCGGCATGGCCGAGTTTATCTTTGAGGTAATCCCGGACCTTGATGTCCTCGAGAAGCATCCCCGAGAAATACTTGTTGTTCGCATACCAGCGCGAAGCCCAGTTCTTGTTCAGCGCGAGACGAAAACCCGTCGGATGTATCTTCTGACCCATATGGATTCCTAATTCCTGCCGTCGCCGACCGTTAGAAAAATGTGGCTCGTTGGCTTGAGTATCTGTACTCCGCGCCCCTTGGCCCGTGCCGAAAAGCGTTTCAGAACCGGCCCTTTTTCGACGCAAATGTGCGTCACTTTAAGCTCGTCGATGTCTGCGCCGGCATTGTGCTCCGCGTTCGCGATAGCGGATTCGAGCACCTTGCGGATGATTACAGCGCCCTTTTTCGGGCTGAACTGCAGAATGTTCAAAGCGTTCTCGACCGACTTGCCGCGAATGAGATCGGCCACGAGCCTTCCCTTCTGGGAAGACAATCGCACGCCGCGCAATTTTGCAGTGGTATCCATATTCGTATATCCGTTATCTGGCCGGCGGCGGCGTGGGGCTGGCTTTCTTGTCGGCCGCGCCTGCAGAGCCTGCCTTCGAATGGCCTTTGAACACACGCGTGTGCGCGAATTCTCCGAGCTTGTGACCCACCATGTTCTCGGTGATATATACCGGGACATGTTGCTTGCCGTTGTGGACCGCGATGGTGAGCCCGACAAAATCGGGGAGTATGGTGGAACGGCGCGACCAGGTTTTGATCGGACGCTTGTCCGATGCGGCGCGCGCCGCCTCCACCTTGTCGAGCAGGTGATGATCTACGAACGGGCCCTTCTTGATTGAACGTGCCATAGCTCTTTATCCCGTGGTCTTCGCGTTGCGACGTCGCACTATCATGCTGTTGGTGCGCTTGTTCTTGCGCGTCTTGTAACCCTTGGTCAGTACGCCCCACGGGCTCACCGGATGTTGCCCCGCAGAGGTCCTGCCTTCGCCGCCGCCATGCGGATGGTCGATGGGGTTCATCGCGACACCGCGTACGGTGGGCCGCACGCCGCGCCAGCGCACACGGCCGGCCTTGCCGATCGACTCCAGTGAATGCTCTTCGTTGCCGACTTCACCGATCGTTGCGCGGCAGTTGATGTGCACGCGCCGAATTTCTCCCGAGCGCAGCCGCAGCTGCGCGTATTCACCTTCGCGGGCGAGGAGCTGCACCGACGTGCCGGCCGCGCGCGCGATCTGCGCGCCTTTGCCCGGCATCATCTCGATGCAGCAAATCGTGGTGCCGACCGGGATGTTGCGTAGCGGCAGGGTGTTGCCAGTCTTGATCGGAGCTTCCGAACCGGACATGAGCTGCATGCCCGCACTCACGCCTTTCTGGGCAACGACATAACGGCGCTCGCCGTCCGCATACAGGAGCAGCGCGAGATGAGCGCTTCTATTCGGGTCGTACTCAATGCGCTCCACTTTCGCCGCGATGCCGTCCTTGTTGCGCTTGAAGTCGACCAGCCGATAGTGCTGTTTGTGCCCGCCGCCTTTGTGACGCATGGTGATACGGCCATGCGCATTGCGTCCGGATTTCTTCGACTCGCTCTCAACGAGGCTCGGCACCGGTTTGCCTTTGTGCAGCTCCGGCGTGACAACCTTGACGAGCGTACGGCGTCCGGGAGAAGTCGGTTTTACTTTGACGAGCATTACTTGTTCTCCCCTTCGGCGAAATTGATTTCCTGACCGGGCTGCAGCGCAACGTACGCCTTTTTCCAGTTGTTGCGGCGGCCCATGAAACGGCCGAACCGCTTTTCCTTGCCGCGCACGTTGACGACGCTGACCGACTTAACCTGCGTCTTGAACATAAGCTCGACCGCCGCTTTAATCTGCGGTTTGGTGGCATCGGGCGCCACGCGGAAGACGTATTGATTCGCTTTGTCCGCGACGAAGGTACTTTTCTCCGAGATGACCGGCGCCAGCAGTATCTGCATCAGGCGCTCTTGCTCTCTCGTCATCGGTGCCTGGCTCATGCAAACATCTCCTCGATCTTGGCCACGGCGCTGCGGGTCACGATCACTTTGTCGTGGCGGATGAGGCTGACGGGATCCGCGTTCGCCACCGTGAGGATATTCACATGCGGCAGGTTGCGCGATGAAAGCTGCAGGTTCTCATCGATGGCGTCGGTGATGATCAGCACATTGTCGAGTCCCATGCCCTTGAGCTTCTGCGCGAGAAGCTTGGTCTTCGGCGCATCCACTGTGAAAGTGTCGACGACCGCCAGGCGCTCTTCACGCGCGAGCTGCGACAGGATCGAAGAAAGGCCCGCACGGAACATCTTGCGGTTCAACTTGTGGCTGAAGTTCTCGTCCGGCCTGTTCGGGAAAGTCCTCCCACCGCCGCGCCACAGCGGACTCGAACTCATACCGGCGCGGGCGCGGCCCGTGCCTTTCTGACGCCACGGCTTCTTGGTCGAATGCTTGACCTCGCCGCGATCTTTCTGAGCGCGCGTGCCTTGGCGGCCGTTTGCCATGTAGGCGGTCATGACCTGGTGCACGAGCGATTCGTTATATTCCCGCCCGAACGCAGCATCCGATGCGGATACCGACGAGGTCGACTGGCCCTGTTCGTTGATCAGTTTCAATTCCATATCGCCCGCCTTATTTGCCAGCGGCCTTGGCCGCAGGTTTCGCGGCCGGCTTGGCCGTCGCGCGAGTGGCGCGCTTAGTAGGCGAAACCATCAGATCTCCGCCACGCGAGCCGGGCACAGCGCCTCGAATCAGGAGCAGCTGGCGCTCGGCATCGATACGCACAATTTCGAGATTTTGAACCGTGCGCTTCACCGCCCCGAGGTGTCCCGGCATCTTCTTGCCTGGAAACACGCGGCCCGGGTCCTGAGCCATGCTGATCGAGCCAGGCTTGTTGTGCGAAACCGAGTTGCCGTGGCTCGCGCGGTTCGATGAGAAATGGTGGCGCTTGATCACGCCCGCGTAGCCTTTGCCGAGAGATACGCCGCGCACGTCGACTTTCTGGCCGATCTGGAAAATGTCGACGCCGACCACGCCGCCCGCCTTCAGATTCGCAGCCTGATCGGGTGTGATGCGGAATTCGTGCAACACGCGTCCGGCCTCCACGCCCGCCTTGGCGAAATGACCTGCGGCAGCTTTGTTGACGCGGTTGGCGCGGCGCTTGCCGAAAGCAACCTGCACGGCGAGATAACCGTCGGTCTCGGCTGATTTGATTTGCGTAACGCGGTTGTTCGACACGTCCACGACCGTCACCGGTATGGAGTCGCCGTCGTCGGTGAAAACGCGGGTCATGCCGACCTTGCGGCCTACTAATCCTAAGCTCATCTTCTATCCCTCTTCGGGTTTACAGGCTACTTGCCTGGCGCCGACTACAATTGGTCGGCGACTTTAACTTCCCGTCGCAAAGTGAAAACCTACTTTGCGCCGATCTAGCTTGAACTGAATCGCGGGCAAAGCCCGACAATTCAGCTTGAAACTGCCACGAAAAATCTTACAACTTGATCTCGACGTCCACACCGGCCGGCAGATCGAGCTTCATGAGCGCGTCTACCGTCTTGTCCGTGGGATCGATAATGTCCATCAGGCGCAGGTGCGTGCGTATCTCGAGCTGATCGCGCGACGTCTTGTTCACGTGCGGCGAACGCAGCAGATCGAAGCGCTGCTTGCGCGTCGGCAGCGGGACCGGGCCTTTGACCACGGCACCCGTGCGCTTGGCCGTATCGACAATCTCGAGCGCGGACTGATCGATCAGCCGGTAGTCGAACGCCTTGAGCCGGATGCGTATTTTTTGAGACTTGACTGCCATTTGGTTTCCCGTAGACCGTGAGCCGTAGGCGGTGAGTCGAGGGTTTGCCTTGAGGGCTGACCGCTCATCGCCTGCCGCTTCGCGGATGTTGTTACTCGATAACCTTCGCCACCACCCCCGCACCCACGGTGCGGCCGCCTTCGCGAATCGCAAAGCGCAGACCCTCTTCCATCGCAATGGGCTGG
>DATLEF010000179.1:0-28417 GCA_035525455.1 Burkholderiales bacterium | reverse complement strand
CTCCAGAACGGCTCGAACTTCGGGTGCGAGAAATCGTCAGGCTGAACGCTCGCGCCCACGGCAGGTCCTTTCAGTCCCAGTTTTTTCACGGCGTGCTCGAGCTGCTCGGCGGCGAGCCCGGGAAACTGCAGCGCAACCGTACAAAACGCGGCGATGCGCTCCGGATACCGCGCACAGAACTCGGCGAGCCGCTCGTTGTTGATGCGCACGACTTCCGCCGCGGTGTCGCGATCGGCTTTGTACCAGTGCGGGTTGATGCTGAGCACTTCAACGTCGATGCCCTGCTCGTCCATCTCGCGGATACGCCGCTCGCCGACTTCGGTGATTCCGGGGCCGCGCTGCTCGTTGCGGTCCTGCCCCAGGAGCTTCAGCGACTCCGGTATGAAACAGTGGCAGTGCACGTCGATCGTCTTGACGCGCTTGCCGCCGACCGACACCTCGCGGCGCTTCGCTGCGGGCTTGCTGGCCGTTGCCGAGCCTGCGCCCGCCGCGGCCGCGAGTCGGGGCTCCACTGCCGCGGCATCCATCATCTCGCAGCCCGTGAATACGATAGGCGCCGGTGCGCCGGTGTTGCTCGTTGCAGATACGCTCCCTTGGATCATTCTTCACTCCCTGTCGTTGTCGGTGAACATTCGAATGCCTGACTTTTACCCTTTGAAAACCACCGGCGCCAACGTGCGCTGGTCGATCATCACGTCTACGATCGCCGGTTTGCCGCTCGCGAATGCACGCGTGATCGCATCCTCGAGGTCGCCCGGACGCGTGACGTGCTCGCCGTGCGCGCCGAAGACTTTCGCAAGCGCGCCGAAATCCGGGTTGTTGTAATCGACCGCAAAGAAGCGGCCGCCGTAATGCTCGTTCTGGAATGCGCGCTCGTTGCCGAGCCCCTGATCGTTGAAGACGACGTACACGACCGGAATATTCTCGCGCATCGCGGTCTCGAGCTCGCCGATGTTGCACATCGCGCCCATGTCGCCCGATGCGCAGAGCACCGGGCGGTCGGGACGCGCGAGTTTCGCTCCGAGCGCGATGGGAAACGAGCCGCCGACGGACGCCCAGTCGTCGATACACATGAACGTGCCGGGCTCGTAGCTTTTGAAGTAGCTGCGCACGTGCTTGCCGCCATTGCCGGCGTCGACGACGCAGACACCGTTTTTCGGAAGAACCTTGCGGATCATGTGCGCGACGAGCTGCGACTGGATCGGTTCGGCCTCGAAGCGCACTTCCGCCTGCAGCTCGCTTTCAAAATCTGCGCGCGCTTTCGCCACGTCGACCCAGGACTTTTTCAGCCCCGCTTTCACCGCGCGCTCGGTAAGCCCTTTGACGAAGCTCATGGTCGAGCCCGTTACGCCGAGGGTGACCGGAAACACGATGCCGATCTGGCCCGGCGCTGACGTGTGATGAACGAGCTTCGCCTGCTCGCTGAAGATGCCGTACTTGAACATCGTCGAGAAAACGTCGATATGCGCACCGATCGCGACGATCACGTCGGCTTTCGGCACCGTGCGGTTGGCGCTGCCGAAGCCGTTGCGGCCGAGCGGCCCGAGTGCGAGTGCGTGCGTGGTCGGGAAAGCGTCCGGGGAGTACTGCAGCGCAGCCACGGGTATGCTGGTTCGATTGGCCAGCTCGGCGACCGCTTGCGTGGCGCCTTCGCTGATCACGCCGCGGCCGACGACGAATACCGGGCGCTGTGCACTCGACAAGAGCTTGAATACTTCATCGAGCTGCTCGCTGCTGCAGCTCGGCAGCATCGTATTGCGGTACGCGCGCGGTTCGATGGGCTCAGGCTTGACCGGCTGAAGCAGGATCTCGCTCGACGCATCGATGTGTGTCGGTCCCTGGGGCTCGGTGAGCGCGACGCGAAATGCCTTGCGCACGTACTCCTGCACTTTATCTGCGGCCGGGATCGTGTGCGCCCATTTGGTCAACGGGCGCATGAACGTGGTCTGGTCGATGTCCTGCGTCGCGTCGCGCTCCTGCATCAGGCTTTCCTGGATGCCGCAGATGCTGATCACCGGTACCTGCCCCTTATATGCCGCGGCGATGCCGGTCGCGAGATTAGTGAGGCCCGGTCCTTCAGTCGCGGTCACGACCGCAGGCGCGCCCTTCGCACGCGCAAAGCCGTAGGCCATGAACGCCGCGCCCTGCTCGTGTCGCGTCAGGATGAAGCGGATCTGCGGCGTGTCGCGCAACTCGTCGAGGATCGCGAGGTTCTGCGTGCCGGGTATGCCGAAGACGTGATCGATGCCTTCGCGCAGCAAGGCGTCAACCAGCGCCCGAGCGCCGGTTACCGTTTTGGCGCCTGTACGTTCGGTGGTGTCCATGACGACTTGCTCCTGTTGCAGGTTGGATGTGCAAGACCCGCGATGAATTCCGCGCGTCCGGCGCCGCGAGCTACTTCGCGAGAAAAGGTTTTACCGCCTCGACAAATCCGGCAGGGTTGTCGAGCGTGAGGTGGTGATCACTTGCGCTGACGTCCGCAACCTCGACCTGGGGAGCGCGCGCTTTCACGTTGGCGACGACGGCGTCGGTGATGCGGCCGCTATGGTCGGCTCTCACCATAAGCGCCGGGATGTGGATCTGATTCCACAAGGGCATTCCGTCGAACATCTCACGCGACCCATAGACGCTGCGATCGAACTTGAGCTTCCAGGTCCCATCCGGGAATTGCCGTCCGCTGTGACGTGCGATGTAGCGCAACACTTCAGGTGCCGCCAGGGAGTTGCCCGGCCGCAGGCGATAGTTGGCCACGAACTCTCCCTGCGTGGCGTAGCTGCGGCCTGGCCGCGTGCCGACGTCGCGCATGGCTGCGATGCGTTCCGCCGACAAATTCACGGTCGAATCCGCAAGGATAATCTTCTGCACGCGTCCCGGATATTCAGTTGCATACAGCAGCACCACCGCGCCCGCCATCGAATGGCCGATCAGGACGAAGTCGCGCAGATCGAGTTGTTCCACGAATGCGGCGAGGTCCGACGCGTAATCGGTGTAGAAATACGCGGGCGGATCGACCCAGTCGCTTTCGCCGTGGCCGCGCAGGTCGATCGAAATGACATGGTAGTCGGCGGCGAGACCGGACGCGATGAAATCGTACCAATGCGCATGGCCGCCGCCGCCATGCACGCAGAGGACGATCGGGCGACCTGCGGTCCCGTAGTCGAGATAGTGAAGCTTCAGACCGTTTGCAGTGACGAAATTGCTGACGTACGTGGCTGGCTGTGGAAGCCGACCGGATTGAGCGGCGCCTTCTTGAGATGCGCTGTGGACCATTTCTGCCTTTCTGTCGATAGAACCGGGAGCGCCATTGTAGACTGCGACCATCGCAGCGAAAGGTTAGCGCTCGACTACGCTGAGCCATGATTTGGACTGGACAATACTGTGAACGCCTGTTTTCGAACCGCGGTTACCGCATACGTATTCTTAGCAATGGCTCCCGCTTTCGGCGCCACTGTTTCGCCGGAAGCGCAGAACTATCCGGAGCGGCCGATCCGTCTCATCGACCCGTACGCTCCGGGCGGCGGCTCGGGGCTCGTTGCACGCCTGATCGGGCCGAAGCTGAGTGAAGCGTGGGGTAAACAGGTGGTGGTCGACAATCGACCGGGCGCCGCCGGTGCGATAGGCACCGAGATCACGGCACGCGCGGTCCCCGACGGCCATACGCTGTGCATGGGCACGAGCGGCTCGATTGCAATCAGCCCCAACGTGAACAAGGTGCCGTTCGATCCCGTGAAAGATCTCATACCAATCACGCAGACCAGCGCGCAGTCGATGCTGGTCGTGCTGCATCCGTCGGTGCCGATCAACTCGGTTCAGGAGTTGATCGCATTCGCGAAGGCGCAGCCGAACAAGATCGCGTTTGCGTCCTCAGGCACCGGCGGCTCCGGGCATCTCGCCGCAGAGCTTTTCATGGCCCTTACCAAAGTCAGCATGATTCACGTGCCGTACAAAGGGAATGGGCCGGCGGTGCTCGCGCAGGTTTCGGGCGAGGTGCAGCTCGGATTCAACAACATACTCGCCGTGCTGCCGCATGCGAACAGCGGCCGCCTGAAAGCGATTGCGGTGACGAGTGCGAAGCGCGCGCGTGCCGCGCCCAACGTGCCTACGCTAATCGAGGCGGGCGTGCCGGGTTATGAAGCGAGCTCGTGGAACGGCATTTTCGCGCCGGCAAAGACGCCGCGACCAATTATCAACAAGATCCACGCGGAAGTCGTGCGAGTGCTGAACATGCCCGACGTACGCGAGCGCCTCGTCGCCGCGGGGTCGGATCCGGTCGGCAACACGCCGGAGGAATTTCTCGCATACGTCAAGCTCGAGCTCGCCCGCTGGGGCAAGTTGATCCGCGACAACAATATACGGGCCGAATGACTGCCGCGGCCCGGGCACGAGCGATTGCGATAGACATCGAGGAGTACGAGCCATGCTGATCGTGGATTCCCAGGTCCATATCTGGACGAGTGGAACGCCGGTGCATATACACCGGCAGGTGCCAAGCTATACGAAGGACGAGCTGCTTCGCGACATGGACGAAGCGGGGGTGAATGGCGTGGTGCTGCATCCGCCCAGCTGGGACGGCAACGCGAATGAAGTTGCCATCGAGGCCGCGCGCGCGTATCCCGACCGGCTGTGCGTCCTGGGATTCTTCGATGTGAGCAAACGGGAAAACCGCGCGCTGATCGACACCTGGAAACACCAGCCGGGTATGCTGGGACTGCGCTTCGCGTTTCTCCGGCCGGGTGAAGAGAACTGGCTCGTCGACGGCACGCTCGACTGGCTGTGGCCGGCTGCCGAACGCGCGGGTCTGCCAATCGGCCTCCTCGCACCCGGGCGCGCCAAAGCTGTGGGCGAGATTGCAGCTAAGCACCCGGGGCTGAAGCTGATGATCGATCACATGGGACGTCCGCGCGGGAGCAAGGACGATGCGGGCTTCGCCGATCTCGACGAGCTGCTCGCGCTCGCGAAATATCCGAACGTCGCAATCAAGGCAACCGGTGCGCCTTCGTACTCGAGCGATCCCTATCCCTACCGCAACATCCATACGTACCTGCACCGGATTTTCGATGCCTTCGGTCCTACGCGCATGTTCTGGGGCACCGACATCACGCGCATGCCGATTCCGTGGCGGCAGTGCATCACGATGTTCACCGAGGAGCTGCCCTGGCTCAAAGGCAAGGACCTCGAGCTCGTGATGGGGCGCGCAGTGTGCGACTGGATCGGCTGGAAAAAAGTGCGGCGGGCCTGACCGCGCGAAAAGCGCGAGACGTTACCCGCGGGCCAGCGGCAATTTGAAGTGCTTGCTGAGCGCGATGCCCTGACGTTGATACGACGAGCTGACACCGCTGCCGTAAAGGCGATGCGGCTGCGCGGTGAGGCGCTCGTAGTTGAGCCGTCCCACGACCTGCCCGTGCTCGACCACGAACGGTACTTCGTACGAGCGCACTTCGAGCACGGCGCGCGATCCTTCGCCGCCTGCCGCCGGATGGCCGAAGCCGGGATCGAAAAAACCCGCGTAGTGGACGCGGAACTCGCCGACCAGCGTGTCGTACGCAATCATTTCGGCGGCGTGCGTCGGCGGCACTTTCACCGGGTCGCGTGAAGCGAGTATGTAGAACTCCGCAGGGTCGAGTATCAGACCGCCGCGGCGCGGTGCGTGCACCGGCTCCCAGAATTCGCCGGCGTCGTAATGCCGGACCTTGTCGATGTCGATCAAACCGGTGTGGCTTTTCGCGCGGTAACCGATCAGCCCGTCGGTAGCTTCGCCTTGCACATCCACTGCAACCGGAACGCCGTTGCGGATCTCTTCTTCGCTGATCGAGGAGCCCACGACCTGATACTCCTGCTGCAGCCGCCGCATTGCCTCATCTGTGGTGGGCGGGTTGCCGCGCCGGATGCGGATCTGGCTCAGCCGCGATCCTTTGCGCACGAGCACGCTGAAGGTGCGCGGCGACACTTCGGCGTACAGCGGGCCTTTGTATTGTTCGCGAACGCGGTCGAATTCCGTGCCGTAGTCGGTAATGAGCCGCGTGAATATGTCGAGCCGCCCGGTCGAGCTTTTCGGATTCCCCATCGCCGACATGCGGTGCCGCAGCGACAGTCCTTCGAGAAGCGGCACGATGTACACACAGCCGCGCTCCAGTACGCCGCCATTGCTGATGTCCATCTTGTGCATGGCGAGGTCGTCCAGGCGCTGCTCGACCGTCGCATCCTTGCCCGGCAGAAAGCTCGCACGCACGCGATAGGCGATCGGACCGAGTCGAAGGTCGAGGCTCGCCGGTTGGTACTGGCTTTCCTCGATCGGCTCGAGTGCGAAAATATCCTTGCCGACGCGCGCCAGGCGCTCGAGCTCGTGCGAGGGCAGGATACCGGTGGAATGGCCTGCGCTTTCCGTATCGAGTGGAAGCTCGTCGAACGCGGCCTGCTGCGGCCGGGGCACATCATCGCGCGCGGGGCCGGCCGCCGAGTCGTCGCTGGAGTGGTCGAAGATGGGGGTGGTGGTGTTGCGCATCGAGGCGGCAGTTTATCGCACGCATTTTACTCTTGCGTACGTAGCGCCAAGAGGCGCCTCGGCGGGCCGCGCAGGCGCGTTAGCGCGAGCGCATCTTGGTTCTTTATGCGCAGCGCCCATCGCGCCCCGCGGCGAAAAACCTCCGCCCAAGGGCGCGATGTGCGACAGGACTTAGGCCTGTTTTCTCGGTGCGTTCCAGGCTTGTTGAGGATCGCGGGCGAGCCGCTTACGTAGATCGTCCACGCTGACGCCGCATGTCTGTGCGGCCTGTTCGGCCGTGCCGAAGCCGGTGCGTACCATGCGTTCGGCGTAGTCGAGGTCTGCTTCCAAAACGGTGAGGTTGTCTTTCATAGGCGCTCCAAAGGAGTTGCGAATGGCTGCACATTGGAAGCGAAAGGATGCGCCAGCGTTTCACGCTGCCGGCGCCGTTTCGGCGGTCCCGCTGCCGTAGAGCCGGAGCTCTTTAGGCCGGTGACTTTGCGCCCCCGCCTTTCGGTCGGGTTTGCCCTTTCGTTCGTCCGCCTAAGCTATGCTCAGCCACGCGACGCACCGAGGACTTAAGTCACGGCGCGTTCAAGGCGTCGTGACGTCGGGAAGCGACAGTTGTGAGTGCGCGTGCTGCGCGGCGTCGAATTGCGGGCGATATGTCCGCAACGCCTGCATCGCGCGTCGCAAAACAACGTGCGTGGGATACCGACTCGTTCCAGAAGCGTGGCGGACTTGTCCGATCGCGCGGGTAACATCAGTGGGGGAAGGGAGGTTACGGAGGGAAACCGTGGAAGGTAGCGGAGCGGTCGGGTCCCTCCGTTCGTGGGGCGGCGAGGCCCGAGCCTTTAGGCGAGCGCCGCCCCCTACCCTTGCCGCACGAGCGCTTCGACGTCGTCAGCTTCGCCGGCCGTGATCACTGCGGGATGAGCGTAAACGGAGTCTCGATCGACGGTGCCGCGAAAGCCGTTTTTTTGCGCATCGGCGACACAGTCCTCGAGCGTAGCAAAAAGCCGTGTCGACGTGAGCAGCGCGTGTTGCGCGTCGATTTGCCAGTACCATTGATGAGCAAAAGAGTCCCGCGTCTGCCGGGTTGCGGTCTTGAAGCTCCAGGCTGCCATAGCCTTCCCCCGTCGTCTTTATCGCACAGCCGGTGAGCGGGTCGCGAACCGCACGTGCTTTGTGTAGGGCCGCCGTGTTCTAGTTATGAGGGCTCCCGGCGGATGCGACGAGTATAGTACGCAGCGCCGCGCCACGCAATCGGCCTTGCTGCGCAGTTGCCAGCTATCGAAGACGGCACAAAGAACGAGCGAAACTTCCCAAAGGGACATTCAGGCACTCCGATTGCGTACGATCGATATTTTCCAAGGACGAATATGTGAGCCAGGCTATCGAGCTCGAGCGCGCGGCCGCGCCGCGTGAAAGTACGCTCGTCGATCTGACCGAGGTCAGCTTCGATAACAGTTTCGTGCGCGCGCTGCCGGGCGATCCGGTGACGACGAACGTGCCGCGCCAGGTTCGCGATGCGTGCTATACGCGCGTCGATCCGACGCCGGTGCCCGCGCCGCGCCTGCTCGGATGGGCGGACGCGGTCGGTGACATGCTCGGCATCGCGAGACCGGCCACGCCAACGAGCGAGGCCGTCGCGGTGCTCTCGGGGAATCGCGTGCTCTCCGGCATGCAGCCATACGCCGCACGCTATGGCGGCCACCAGTTCGGCCATTGGGCCGGCCAGCTGGGCGATGGTCGGGCGATCACGCTCGGCGAAGTCGTGCGGGCCGGCGCTGCGCGCTACGACCTGCAGTTGAAAGGCGCGGGCAAAACGCCGTACTCGCGCACGGCGGACGGCCGCGCGGTGCTGCGCTCCTCGGTGCGTGAGTTCATGTGCAGCGAGGCGATGCATCACCTCGGCATCCCCACCACCCGCGCGCTGAGTCTCGTCGCCACGGGTCAGGCCGTGATTCGCGACATGTTCTACGACGGTAATCCGCAGGCCGAGCCCGGCGCAGTGGTGTGCCGCGTCGCGCCGACTTTCGCGCGCTTCGGAAACTTCCAGATCCACGCCGCGCACCAGGAATTGGCCGTGCTCGGGAAGCTCGCCGATTACGTCATCACGACGCATTACCCTCAACTCGGCGCGCCTAACCCGGCGATTTACGCGGCGTGGTTCGAGGAAATCTGCCGTCGCACTGCACTGCTGATGGTGGACTGGATGCGCGTGGGCTTCGTGCACGGCGTCATGAACACCGACAACATGTCGATCCTCGGACTTACCATCGATTACGGTCCGTACGGCTGGCTCGAAGGATACGATCCCGAATGGACACCGAATACGACCGATTCCGAAGGCCGCCGCTACTGTTACGGAAACCAGCCGCAGATCGCGCTCTGGAACTTGGTGCAGCTCGCGAACGCGCTCGTGCCTCTCGTCGGCGACAAAGAGCCGCTGGAACAGGCGCTTTCGGTCTACGGCGAAACGTTCGCGCGCACCTGGCTTCGAGTGCTCGCGCAGAAGCTCGGGTTGGACGTCTTGCAAGGCGACACCGACAACCAGCTTGTCAGCGATCTCTTCGAGCTCATGCAGTCGGTCGAGACCGACATGACGCTCTTTTTTCGAGCGCTTGCGGTGGTCCCGGTCGACGGTACTGCAGACGTGCTGCGCGACGAAGAGCTCGTGCTGCCGCTGCGCGGCGCGTTCTACAGCGATGACGCGTTCGTGCCCGAACACGTGACCCGCGTTGCGACGTGGCTGCGCCGCTACATCACCCGGGTGCGCAGCACGGACTCGACCGAAGCTGCGCGCCGCGCGAGTATGAATCGCGCCAATCCGAAATACGTACTGCGCAACTACCTCGCGCAGCTCGCCATCGAAGCGCTGGAGCAGGGCGATGCGACGGTACTCGAGCGATTGATGGCGGTCCTCGAGCATCCGTACGACGAGCAGCCCGAGCATGACGAGCTCGCCGCTCGCCGTCCCGAATGGGCGCGCCACAAGGCCGGCTGTTCGGCGCTGTCTTGCAGCTCGTAATCGCCAAGCTGCCGCGCGTGGCTCAAGCGAGATCGAAGAGCAGCACCTCGGCGATGTGGCCGCGTTCGAACGTGATTTCGCGCTCCCCGCTGATTTTTGCGGCGTCGCCGATGGTCAGCGATTCGCCGTTCACGGTGACCGTGCCGCGCGCGACGTGCACATAGGCGCGTCTGGTGTCCGCCAGCGCGTGCACGGCACGCTCGTCCGCGTTGAAGAGGCCGACGTACAGATACGCGTCCTGATGGATGGTCACCGAGCCTTCACGCGCGTCGGGTGAGCCGACGAGGCACAGCCGTCCGCGTTTAGCCTCCGCCGGAAAATGCTTTTGCTCGTAGCTCGGCGGAAGGTCACGCTGGTTCGGCTCTATCCAGATCTGGAGAAAATGCACGGTGGCATGCGGCGTGGGATTGAACTCGGAATGCCGCACACCGGTTCCCGCGCTCATGCGCTGCACGTCGCCGGGCTCGATGATCGAACCCGTGCCCATGCTGTCCTTGTGCTCGAGCCGCCCGTCGAGCACGTAGCTGATGATCTCCATGTCGCGATGGGCGTGCTCGCCGAAGCCTTTGCCGGGGGCGACGCGGTCTTCGTTGATGACGCGCAGTGCGCCGTAGCCCATGTGTCCGGGATCGTAGTAATCCGCGAACGAGAAAGTGTGGTATGAACGCAGCCAGCCATGATCGGCATAGCCGCGCTCGGCAGCCTTACGCAGTTCGACCATACGCGACTCCTTGAACTGGAAGTATCATGCAAGACCTGCCCCCGACAAATCGACACGTTGGACGCGCGCCGAACGCAAGGGTCTTCATCGGGTCGTGGTGCGCGCGTGCACGCCCGGCGTCCACCCGGACGGCGCGAGATGTTTCTCTGCGAATGCAGCCGCGCCTTCTTCGAGCTCCGGGGCGAACGTCATGCACCAGCGATTGAGCCAGCCCAGGAGCGCGAGCACCGCCACGATCTCGACGATCGCATCTTCCGAGTAATGCTTCTTGAGCTCCTCGAAGTGACGCTCCGTCACCGCAGGCGGGCAGCGGCCCGCGGCGTCGGCGAGCTCCAGCGCGGCGCGCTCGGCCTCCGAAAACAAAGGGCTTCCGCGAAACTGCGCGAGCGCTTCCACTTTCTCGAGGCCGACCCCGCCGACATGAGCGGCGTTCTCCGCGTTATGCGCGGCGCAATACGGATCGCCCGTCGCCATGCTCACGACTTCGGCGATCATGAACTTGAGGCCTTTCGGCAGCTCACCCTGCTCGATCATGACCGCTGTGTGCAGATCGCGGTACGCCCGAAACACGCGCGGCTTGCGCACCATCGTGAGCCAGCTGTTCGGCGGATACCCTTTCTGCTTCGTCCACCGCTCCATGTGATCCGCGACTTCTTCGAAGCGTTCTTGCGGTGCAGGTGCAATGCGCTGCATGCGTCTCCCTTTTTCTGTCGTGGTCTCTCGCTTTTCGTGCAATGAATGTAGTGCCTTGCGGACCCTGGGCGCAACGGCCGCGTGAATCAGCCCGCCGCTTTGTGATAGTTTCGGGTGACCGGTGGAGGAGCCCACGTTGATTGCCGAAGGCACCACATTTTCCGACGTCACTTATGAGGAGGCGCTGTGCCGTGCGCGCGAGCTCATTCCGCTGCTCCGTGAAGAGGCGCCGAAATGCGAAGCGCTCGGGCGTCTCACACCGGCGGTGATGGATGCGTTGCACCGTACCGGTCTTCTGCGGTATCTCCAGCCCAAGGTCAGGGGCGGCATGGAGCTGCCGTTCGTCGCCTACTTCGACATTCCGGAGCTGCTCGCGCGCGGTGACATTTCAGTCGGATGGGTGGTCGCGAACCTCGGGTCGCACCACCGGAATCTGGTCTGGTGGGGCGCTCAGGCCCAGGAGGAAGTCTGGGGGCCCAATCCAGACGTCGGGATCGCGTCAGGCATCGCGTACCAGCAAGGGCGCGGCGCGGTGGCAGACGGCGGGATCGTGCTCTCGGGTGAATGGAATTTCTCTTCCGGCAGCGATCATTCCGACTGGAGCATTCTCGCATGCGTGCTGCGCGACGCGGACAAAATCGTCGATTACGTGCACTGTCTTGTGCCGCGCTCGCAGTACGAAGTGATCGACGACTGGCAGACCCTCGGCATGCGCGCGACGAGCAGCAAAACGGTGCGCTGCAAGGATGTATACGTGCCCGATCACCGCGTGCTGTCGATGCAGCTCGCGAAGCCGGGCCACAAGTGGCCCGGACTCGACGTGCATCGCAACCCGCATTACCGCCTGCCGACCTCGGCGCTCGGCGGTCATTGCATCGGCGGCTGCATGGTCGGCAACGCGCGTGCTGCGCTGGAACGCGCGATCGAGCTCGTCAAATCGCGCAGCACCAATTACACCGGCGCGAAAATGCGCGATTTCCAGACTGTTCAGCTGCGCATTGGCGCGGCGGGCGCAAAAATTGACGCCGCGGCGCTCCTAATGCGCAACGACTGCGTCGAAGCGCAGGACATGGTCGAGCGCGGCGAGCTGCCCGACATCGAGACGCGGCTGCGCTACAAGCGCAATTGCGCGCAGGCCGTGAAGCTCTGCGTCGAATCGGTCGATGCGCTGCTCGAAATGGCGGGCGGCAACGGCATTTACGATCGGGAGCCGCTGCAGCGCATGTTTCGCGACATGCGCGCGGCTGCAGGCCACTTCAGTTTCAGCGTCGACGCGCAGCTCCCACCGTGGGCGCTGGTCGCGCTGGGCGGAGACTTCAAGAGCCCGACTTTGTGACGCCTGTTTGACGAGGCCAGGATCGACGAGCAGCGCCTTGAACGCGCGACCGTGTCGCGCTCTCCGCCGTGTCGTTGACCCGCGGTCAACGAACTCACTACACTGCGCGTCGGCGTCGCGTTACTTCTTGCCGTCGTCGCCACGCAAAAGCTGCGGAGCCCTGAAGCGCAACCGAGTGCGGCCAGAGGTTAGGTATATGTAGCGGCGCGAGCCGCATAAGCGGGGCCCTTGCGCCCCGAGGCGCGGAGTAGATTTTTGAATATATAGCGGCGCGAGCCGCATAAGCGGGCCGTTGCGCCCCGAGGCGCGGAGTAGCTTTTCATGCTCGAGTCGTATCACGCCAAGATCGAAACACCTTTTGCAGTACTGGGCATACGCACGCTCGGTGAACGTGTGACCGATATCGACTATCTGCCGAAAGGTGTCGCGACCCTCGCGCCGCTCAACAAGCTTGCCGAGCGCGCGTGCCGCGAGATCGAGCGCTATCTCGGCGATCCACAATACGTGCCGAAGCTTCCGTTCGAGTACAGCGGCACGGTATTTCAGTGCAGCGTATGGAAACGCGTCAGCGCGATTCCTGCAGGGCAGACGCTCACTTATAACGACATCGCCCGCATGCTGCGCACCGCGCCGCGGCCGGTCGGCGGGGCGTGCGGCGCGAATCGCGTTCCCATCGTCATTCCGTGTCATCGCGTCGTCGCCGCCAACGGGCTCGGCGGTTTCATGCGCGGCGCCGGCGAGCAGGCGCTCGATATCAAACGCTGGCTGCTGCGGCACGAAGGCGTGCGCGTGCGCTAGTTGTTTTTTGTGGAAAGACCGTGGGCTGGCGTGACCATACACTACCGCACATAATCGGGGTCGAGCCCACGGTACTCTCCCGCTTCGGAGTGAAATGAATACCGATCAAGAATGTGAAGTCCTCGTCATCGGCGGCGGCCCGGCGGGCTCCACGATATCGGCGTTGCTCGCGCAGCGCGGGCGCAGCGTCGTCCTGCTTGAAAAGGCCAGGCACCCGCGATTTCATATCGGCGAGTCACTGCTTCCACTCAACCTGCCTTTGTTCGAGCGTCTCGGCGTCGACGAGGAAATGAAACGCATCGGTATGCCGAAATACGGTGCGGAGTTCGTTTCGCCATGGCACGGCAATCCGGTGACGTTCGATTTCGCAGACGCCATGGACAAGTCCTTTCCGTCTGCTTACCAGGTGCGTCGCTCGGAGTTCGACGAGATCCTCTTCCGCCACGCCGCACGCAAAGGCGCCACCGCGATCGAGGAATGCCGCGTCACCGCCGTCGAATTCAATCCCCAGGGAGCGCTCGTCACTGCCCGGGAGGGCAATGGCGAGGAGCGGAAGTGGCAGACCAAATTCTTGGTCGACGCGTCCGGCCGCGATACCGTGCTTGCCAATCAGTTCGGTGCGAAGCGCCGCAACAAGAAACATAATAGCGCCGCGATTTTCGGCCATTTCTCGAACGCGACACGATTACCCGGCAAGGCAGAAGGCAATATCAGTCTCTTCTGGTTCGCTCACGGCTGGTTCTGGTTCATTCCCTTATCCGACGGCGCAACCAGCGTCGGCGCGGTGTGCTGGCCCTATTACATGAAATCCCGGAAAAACGACCCGCAGAGTTTTTTCCTGGATACGATTGCCTTGTGTCCTGCGCTGGCGGATCGACTGCGAAGCGCAAAGCTCGACTCCCCCGTTACTGCGACCGGCAACTATTCGTACGACGTGCAGCGTGCGGCGGGCGAGAATTATCTCCTGCTGGGAGACGCCTTTACCTTCATCGATCCGGTGTTTTCCACGGGCGTTCTTTTCGCGATGCAGAGCGGTTTTGTCGGGGCAGACACCGTCGAGGCCTGCTTGACCGATCCGCAGAAAGCGCCTCGCGCCCTGAAAGCGTTCGATGCGAGCATGCACAGAGGTCCAAAGGTGTTTTCCTGGTTTATTTATCGGCTCACGACGCCGGCTTTCCGCGATCTTTTCATGCGCCCGCGCAGTTTCAAGATACAGGAGGCGGTGCTGTCGGTGCTCGCCGGCGACGTGTTTCGCAATACGCCGTTCGGCGGCAGGCTGCTCATGTTCAAGACCCTTTACTATCTGAGAAGCGTTTTCAATTTTTCCGTGAGTTTCCAGGCATGGAGAAGGCGCAAGCAGGCGATTCGTGAGCCTGGTGTCGAAGCGTCGGGCACTTAGGAACGCTGGTCTGCGGATTTTTCTACGGAGCACGCGGTGGAGGTAGCGTATTTTTCGCCCGAGAGATTCATTGAAACCGGGCATGTATTCAAAGAGAGGATGCTGGGTGCCGTTGCATTCGGTGCCGAACGGCCGCACGTTGCGTCGCCGGACTTCCCGTTCGCCTGGATCGACATGCCGCTGCTTGGGCGTGAAGGCACAGTATTCGAAGTCTGGTTGAGCGAGGACCCGGTCGTGCGCGACGACGCGCACGGGATTGCAGCCGCGCGCAACGACGACGTTCTGTTCGGATGCATCGAAATCGGGCAGCAGACAACCCTCGACGCGACCAGCTATCTCGCGTACTCGCGGATTTTTGATTTCATCGACAGCCGCGAGTACGGTCACCTGCTTCGCGTCTGGAATTATTTTCCGGGAATCAACAATGACGCCGACGGCCTCGAGCGGTATCAGCGTTTTTGCCGCGGGCGGCACGAGGCTTTCGTAGCCAAAGGGCGCGTCGTCTCTAACGATGCTCCGGCGGCTTGTGCTTTAGGCACCCGCAGCGGTTCGCTCGTGGTCTACTTTCTCGCAGCGCGGCGCGCTGGGCAGCGGGTTGAGAATCCGCGGCAATTGAGCGCCTATCATTACCCCGAGCAATACGGCCCGCGCAGTCCTACTTTTTCCCGCGCGATGCTCGCTCCGAGAGCGGCTGAAGACGCGCTGCTGTTCATTTCCGGGACCGCGGGTATCGTCGGGCATGAAACTCAGCACGTCGGAAACGCGGCCGAACAGGCGCGCGAAACGGCTGCGAACGTCCTCGCCGTCATCGAGGAAGCGCGCCGGGCGGGACTGGAATTCGCGACGTCCAAGGGCCAGCTCTCCATGAAAGCGTATCTCAGGCGACCGGAATTTCTTCCGATCGTCCGTGACGCTCTCGTGCAGGCGTTCGGCCCCGGAACGGATGTGGTCTATCTGCAAGCCGACATCTGCCGCTCCGACCTGCTGCTGGAAGTCGAAGCCGTGTACGCCGAGACGGCGCGGGTGGAGAAAGCGCTGCCTGCGGCTTGCGCCGAGACGGCCGGTGGCGTGGGCATGAATGAATGACGGCCTGGCTCATGCTCAGACGTCTCTACGAATATCTTGTTTTCTACGCCGGGCTCGTTCTGTTCGGGCTGCCCATACTGATCTGGAGCCTGTGTGCGGCAGTGCTTTACCTGCTACTGCCGCGCAAAGTCAGCGCACCTCTCGGGCAGCATGCGATTTGCACTCTCTTCAATTCGTTTCTAATGGCGCTAAAGGCGAGCGGGCTCGTTAAATTCGACCTGGTCGCGCTCGACGCGCTACGCGAAGAGCGTTCGCTGATCATCGCGCCCAATCACCCCAGTCTGATCGACGTGGTGCTGGTCGTTTCACGTCTGCCTCACGTCGTGTGCATCATGAAAGCTGAGATCGAAGACAACCTGATCTTCGGCGGCGGCGCGCGCCTCGCACACTACATCAGGAACAATTCGTCGTTGGCCATGATACGTTCGGCTGCCAGCGCGGTGCGATCCGGCAGTCAGCTGCTCGTCTTTCCCGAAGGTACTCGCACGCTGCAGGGCCCGATCAACTCGTTCAAAGGCGGCTTCGCGCTCATCGCCAAGAGCGCGGGCGCTCCCGTGCAGACCGTTTTCATCGAGAGCAACTCGCCTTTCCTCGGCAAAGGCTGGCCGCTTCTGAAGAAGCCCGCGTTTCCATTGATATACCGGGCCCGGCTCGGACAGCGTTTCGAAGTGAACGGCGACGTGAAGACCTTCGTTTCCAACCTCGAATGCTATTATCGGGAGACCCTGGGCAATATCTCAACCTGATTGCTTGTCGGCCGCATGATCGTCGCGTCGCGCTCCCACCTCGTTCTTATTCCCAGCTATAACACCGGCAACAAAGTTCTCGAAACCGCGCACGAAGCACGGCAGGTCTGGAATCCCGTCTGGATCGTCGTCGACGGTAGTACCGATGGCAGCACCGAAGCGCTGCAGGCGCTGGCCCAACGCGATCCGGGGCTGCGGGTATTCGTGCTGGATCGCAATCAGGGCAAGGGCGCCGCGGTCCTTCACGGGCTGCGCTTGGCTGCGGCGGCGGGTTACACCCACGTCTTGACCATGGATGCCGACGGCCAGCACCCGGCCGGGAAAATTCAGGAATTCATGACAGCGTCGAGCGCTCGTCCGGACGCGATGATACTCGGTCTGCCGGTATTCGATTCGACCGTGCCGCTCGTGCGCCTGAGGGGCCGCAGGATCTCCAACGGGCTCGCACATTTCCAGACCTTGTGGGGCGGCATCGGTGATTCGCTTTTCGGGTTTCGTGTATATCCGATTGCGCCGCTGCGAGACATCATGGCAAGCCGCCGCTGGATGCGCGGCTTCGACTTCGATCCGGAAGCTGCGGTGCGCCTGTGCTGGCGCGGCATCGCCCCCATCAATATTTCCGCGCCGGTGAAGTACTTGCGTCCCGAAGAAGGCGGCGTTTCGCACTTCAATTACGTGCGCGACAACATTCTGCTGACGTGGATGAACCTGCGGCTCACGTCCGAGTTCGTGCTGCGGCTCCCGATACTGCTCTGGAGGAAGTTGATTAGATCATCGCACCATTGATCGAGATGATCTGACCGGAGATATACGCCGCCCGTTCGGACGCGAGGAAACCGACCAGGTCGGCCACTTCATCCGGGGTGCCGGCGCGCTTCATCGGAACCAGTTTCTCGAGCGCTTCTTTTGTGAATACGCCGTCGCTCATCGATGACGCGATGATACCGGGCGCGACCGCGTTCACGGTGATGCCGCGGCTTGCGAGCTCCAGTGCGAGCGATTTGGTTGCACCGTGCAAGCCTGCTTTTGCAGCGGCATAGTTGGTCTGGCCGCGATTGCCTGCGATCGCCGCCACAGACGACACGTTGATGATTCGTCCCCAGCGGCTCGAGATCATCGGCATCAGCAGCGGCTGTGTCACGTTGAAGAATCCATTGAGACTCACATCGATCACCCGCGACCACTGCTCAATCTTCATCGCCGGCATGACGGCATCGTCGTGGATGCCGGCGTTGTTGACGACGATTTGTATCGGGCCCTCTGCCAGCAAATGCTGCACGGCCGCCTCGGTTTGCGCGCAGTCGGCAACATCGAACGCCACGGCCTGAGCGGAGCCGCCGGCAGCGACGATCTCCGCGGCGAGCATCTCGGCCTGACCGCGGTTCGCGTTGGCGTGCACGTAGACGTGCCGGCCGTCGGCAGCAAGCCGCCGGCAGATCGCCGCGCCGATATTTCCGCTGCCGCCGGTGACGAGGGCGCGCTTCATGCGGCGTTGAGCACCACGGTTGCGCGCCCGTTCAACACTTCGAATTCACCCACCCGCAGCCTGAATTGATAAATGACGCGAGTCTCATCGCCCATCAGGCGCTCCGCTTCGACGACGAGATCGCCTTCCCGCTGATCGAGGCGCTCGTCATTACACGCAACGTTCCGCAGGCTCGCGAGGTAGCCCGTGCCCGGCTTGCCCCTGACGGTTCCCGCGAGCCCGCCGTGAGCCGCCATGGCCTGCGCGGCGTATTCGATGCCGCACAAGGCCGGCAACTGTCCGCCCGTTCGGAGTGGATTCGCCGCGTCCCGATGAGTGCGGCTCACACAGCGTATCGTCGCCGAATCCCAGTGAAGAACGCTGTCCAGCAGGCACATCGCTCCGGAATGCGGAATCAGGGCCTCGATGTCCGCTCGGGTCAGCATGGGTCGACCTCTATTCGCAATCGGTACGCGCCGACGTGTTCGAGAATGGCGGACTCCGCCACGCCGCGGGCGAGCGCGGCCAGCACCGGCAGACTGCGTCCCGCGGGTACGCTCACCCGCACTGTTTCGAGACTGGCCGCAGTCATGCGTGTCGGCCTCTCCTCGGCTGGCACCTGGCTTATGTCGAGTACGGCGAATGTTCGATCCGTACGTTGCGGCGCAAGAACCAGGGCCACCGCAAACGCTTCACCGATCGGCCGCACTGCATGCAACGGCTGCGGATAGCGCTGATCGTAGGCGATCAGCGCGACTGCTGTGCGGTCCGCGGTAACTTGAGCGGCAGCTTCGAGCAAACCCGCGGCAAAGCTCGCGTCGTAGCCGCACAAGCTTGTCGAGGGTTCTCGCGAGCCGGTGGCTATGCTCCAGTATCCTGCGGCGGCGTTATGGACCGAGTTGTGAAATCGCGTGGGCGAGACTTCCCGTTCGGTCGAGGCAAGTGTTTCACAGATCTGGTGAACGTTTTCGCCGTCTCCACCCGATGACGTAAAGACGGTCGCTGTGGCCGCAGCATCTCGGCCGGCGTTTACGAACGCTTCGCGCCCGACCGCGAGCGCAAGCTTCACGGGAACGCCGATCCGGCGCCGCTCTGCAGCCGGCAGCATGTCGCCGGGCGGAATGACAGTCAGCGCATGAAGGTGAGGTTCTGCTCCGGTGAGCACGGCGCGGCTCGCCTGCCAACCGCAAAGGCCGGGTCCCAGCAATCCCACGCCCTCGACGCAGACACGCATCAGCCCGCGCGCCCGAGCACGAGGCTGCAGTTGCTTCCCCCAAATCCAAAAGAATTGCTGAGCACGCGATCGACGCGGGCAGCGGTGCTTTCGAGCAGATAGTTGCTCCGCAATGCGGGATCGATAGCCCGCGTGGGTTGGCCGCCGGGCATGGAGCCTTGCTCGATCGCGAGCATCGAGACGATCGCTTCGGTGATGCCTGCCGCTCCGAGCAAATGCCCGGTCGATCCCTTGGTCGAGCTGCACGGTGTGCCGTCTCCGAAAATCTCGAAAACCGCCTGGTCTTCGCTTGCGTCGTTGGTCCGCGTTCCCGTGCCGTGCAGATTCACGTAATCGATGTCAGCGGGTTGGAGCCCGGCCGAATCGAGCGCGCGCAGCATCGCCAGCTTTGCGCCGAGTCCTTGCGGGTGCGGCGTGGACATATGGTAGGCATCGGAGCTCTCGCCGATGCCGAGCAGCGCGTAGGCATTTTCAGGAACGCTGCCCGAAGGTTTTTCGATCAGGGCGAAACCCGCGCCTTCACCGAGGGATATGCCGTCGCGTTCGACGTCGTACGGACGGCACGGCAATCTCGAGACGAGTCCCAGCGAGTTGAAACCGTACAACGTGGTCAGGCACAAGCTATCGACGCCGCCTACTACGGCCGCGTCGCATACGCCGGCCGCCAGCATCCGTGCCGCGCTCCCGAACGCCTTGGCGCTCGCCGAACAGGCCGAAGAGACGACCACTGCAGGCCCCTCGAGAGCGAGGTAGCGCCGAACGAAATCCGCCAGAGAGAAAGTGTTTTGTGTTTCCGCGTAGTGAAAATCCCCAGGCAAGGCACCCGTTTGCGAATCGCGCCGGCGATACGCAAGCTCGGTTTCCAGAATTCCCGAGGTGCTGGTCGCCATGAAAACGCCGATGCGAGCCGCACCGTATTTTTCCGCGGCCAACGCGACAGTCGTGCGAAATCCATCGAGCTCGAGGCCGAGCTGCGCGAGCCGATTGTTGCGGCAATCATAGGCGGCGAGATCGGATCGCACCCGCATGTCGTCCAAGCCTGCAACTTGTCCGACAAAAGTGTCGAGAACCACAGTTTCGAAATTGCAGGGCGCAAGCCCCGAGCGCCCGGCACGCATGCTTTTGACGATTGCATCCCGGCCCGCGCCGAGGCTGTTCACAATCGAAAAATGGGAGATAACGAGTGGTTGCAAGGAAGGTGGAACCGTATCGATACCGGAACGGCTCAGGATAACGCAGAAGCGTCTAGAGCGGATTCCTCAGCCTTGACCTGCGTCGAGAAACAATCCGGTAAAGCGACCGATTTCAAACCTTCGCTCTCGAGCTTATCGAGTAGCGGCGGCAAGACGGCAAGCACCATCGCCTGACCCGCGGGAGTTTGCGCCGAGCTTCCGTCGTGCAGCAGCAGGATGTCACCCGCTGCAAGACCTCTCGTCAGTTTGTCCAGCGTCACCCGCGGATCGGTGTAGACCGTGTCGTAGCCGCGCCGGGTCCATGACACATAATGCAATCCGCGCGTCGCCAGCACCGGGTCGAGCAACGGACTGCGGAATCCCACAGGCGCGCGAAAAAAGCGGGGTGGGCGGCCCGCGTTTTCACGGAGGATCGATTGCGCGGCATCGAGCTCGCGGCCCAGCCGTGAGATTCCGTAGAACGCGAAAGCATAGGAGTGGCGATAGGTGTGATTCTCGACGCTATGTCCGCGGCGGGCGATTTCGTTGACGATTTCGGGAAACGCCGCGGCTTTCTCGCCGATACAAAAAAAACTGGCCTTCATCCGAAAACGATCCAGCAAGTCGAGAATTTGTGGGGTCACTTCAGGGTCGGGGCCGTCATCGAATGTCAGAACGACTTCGCCGTGTTTCGCAAAGGCGGCTGGAAGACGGCTGAGATTGGGACCCAACAGGCAGCCGCGCGGGGAAAAGACTGCGCTGATCAAGACCAGATGGTTGGCGGCGAGCACGGTTACGACCCACAGCCAGAGCTCTGGTTGGATCGCGAGTGTCAGCGCACCCATGGCGTGCAGTGCCCCTGACACACGAATCGCAGGCGCCGGATGCCAGCGTCGGACTTGCACGCTGCCTGCGGTGTCGCGACGGTCGGTCGTCATCTTTTCACCCGTTGCGTATTGCGGTGCTCACTCTCGCAGACAAACAGGTCGCGGTCGAGCAGCTTTTCCCACAGCGTGCTCCAGGTTTTCCAATCATGTCCGCCGGGTGCAGTCGCGATCCGCGCCGGCGGCAAACGATTGCCGAGTATCGCGCTCGCGGCAATAAAGCGATCGCCCGTGCCGTATCCCAGATGGATAGCAGGCCATGCGGGATTTGCGGCTTCGTATGTCTTCAGCCACGCGAGCAGATGACGCTCGTCGTCCTGGGGCGCGATCGTGCCCGGTTGCCACTGGTCGATCCCGCCGGCGCGCACGATCTCCTCTATTGTGCCCCTCACGCCAAGGAAGGGCGCGAGCACGACCACGCCTGCGATCTCGCCCGGGTGCTCGCGTGCATACGTCAATGCGCCCATGCCGCCCAGCGAAATGCCCATGAGCCAGATTCGCTTGTAGCCTCGAGCCCGCGCGGGCGTGATGACGTCTTCAGTCAAACTTTTGACGAGGCTCCGCTCGAGATAACAGCCGAGGTGTGCATCGACCAAGGCCGTGTCGACCGGCAATTTGCGCCGGCGCAACGCCTGGATAAATCCGTGGTGAGCGAAGTCCGCTGGTTTGTGCGTTGCGCCGGGCAGCATGACGAGCATGACCTTGTCGGTCCCTGGCGGCGATTCGCAATCATAGATCGCGTCCATAGGGCGTTCAGTCGGTCTGCTCAGACCGCCGCGCGATGAAGATCGCCGAAAACACAAAGCTCAGAATCGCGCCCAGGCCTACCGTCGATCCAAGCGCGTTCAGCACCGGAACCTTCGAGAAGGCCAGCACGCCGAACCCAAGCACCGTCGAGAGCGTCGCGAACAGTACTGACACGATGGTGCGGCTGCGGTCGGCGGCGTCAGTCCGGTACCGCTCGAAAAACAAGGCGTAGTTGGAGCCGACTGCAACCACGAGCAACAGGCCGACCAGATGGAAAATCGTGAGCTTGCCGACGCAGACGAGGAGCACGCTGAACGTTACGATCACCGCCGCGGCGAGCGGCGCCACCACGGCACACACGCGGCGCGGCGAGCGCAACGCGATGAACAAAAGCAGGACGATAATGGCGGCGCCCAATGCCGAGTGGGTGACTGCTTCGCGGCGATAGGTCTGGAAAAGCTCATCGGTCGCGCCTTTCAAATCGAGCAGCACGATCTCGGTTCCCGGTTGCTGGCGGAGTGCGCGGCGAAGAGCTTCTGCGTCCGTCACGCCGCGCAGCGGCATTATCGCCGCCCATCCGCGGCTGCGCTGAACGAGTAAAGAATCGACCTTCAGGGCGAGCGCCGTGCCTTCCAGGCTCTCGCGCTCGATAAAGGCAGCGCCTTTCGCGTTCTGCGCATCCTGCAGGAACGCTTCGAACAGGCCGGCGCGGAAGGGCAGACCGGGCAATGCCTCGTGAAGGTTTGTGCGCAGGATTTGAGGAGGGGGGATCGCTGCCTGACGCGCACGCTGCGTTTCGATGCTCGGAAGGTAAAGGGAAGGCGAGTCGAAACTTTCGAGCCACTTTTGCTCGACGGGTTGCTGCAGGAGCGCGGCGGTTTTTTCGGCTGCTCGCAGCGCTGCTTGCTTGTCCTGCGCGGTCACGACGATCAGATGGCGCACGTCGGGCGCGCCGATCTCGCGCCGCAACTCGCCGTCGAGCCGCTGCTCGCTCAGGGGAATGGGGCTCAGGCGTGAAAGGTCGTCGCTCCACAAGGCAGTCCTTTGCGACGCCAGATAGAGCGCTGCGACTGCGATCAGGAGCAGCGCCGGGTAACGCAGCGCGGGCGCCCCTCCTACCCACGACATGATGCGCGGTCCTGCAGTCGTTGCCGCCGGCACCGCGAAGCCCGATGGCAGCAGCGCTGGAAGCACCCAGCGGGTAACCGCTACTGCGACCAGCAGGCCCGAAATCGAAAAAAGTCCGAGCTGCGCGAGCCCAGAAAAACCGGAAAGCAGCATCGCGCCGAAACCGCATATGGACGTCATCACGCCCAGTCGCAGTGTGGGCCAGATTCGCTGCAGCGTGCTCTGCGGAGTCTTACCCGGAGCCATCTGGGTGAAAAGATAAATCGCATAATCCACGCCTTCACCGATCAAGGTGGCGCCGAAGCCGAGCGTGATGCCGTGGACCGAGCCGAACGCGAAGCTGACGGTGGCGACGCCCGCGAGCGCGCCGCTCGCAATCGGCAGGAGCCCGAGCATGAGCACACGCACCGAGCGATAAAGCGTCAGCAAAAGCGCCGCGACCAATGCTGTGGCGATCATCGAAAAGCGCCATGCGTCCGTCTTGATCTGTGCGCGCGCGCTCACTGAAAAAACACCGGGTCCGGTCAGCAGCACCCTTGCACTTGATGCTGCATCGGTAGCCGCGACCGCGCTCGAAAAGGCTGCCCGGATCGTCTCGAGCGCGCGCGCCTGCGCATCGATGTCGTAGCCCGCTGCGCGGGTCTGTGCGACCAGCAGTGCGCGCTTGCCGTCCGCGGAAAACCAGACGCCTTCGCGTGTGTTGGGTTTAGCCTGGCCTTCCAGCGGACTCACCACGCGCAAGAGCTCCCCCGTTGGGTCGTTGGGAAGAATGCGTTGCAGGAGTATGCCCGCGGGCGAGCCGAGGGACTGCACGCTCTCCTCCAGGGATGCGTGCAGAGCGGCGCTCGAAAAATGCTCCGAGACTACGGCCGGACTCAGGAGATAGCGATTGCGCCACAGAAAATCGCGGTCTTTTTCGATCCCCTTGTCTTCGCCGTTGTTGACGGCAAGGAAAGCGTCCTGCTTGCGCAAATCCTCAGCGAGCTTCCTACTCGTTTGAGCGAGCGCCGCCGGGGGAGCGCCTTCGAGACCGATCAGGATCAGCCTCGATACCACGCCATCGCGCAGCTGCTCGATCAGCACTTCCTGCGCGGGCGCCGCGGAGCGCGGCAGAAAAGCCGAAAGGTCCGCGCTGAACTGGGTGCGGCTGACGATGATGACGCACGCGATGACCGCCACGAGCCAGACCGTGATCGGCCCGTAGCGGGACTTCATCAGCGCGGACTCTCGGCGTTCTCGGTAATCGTCATGATCGAGCGATCGCCTTCCGCTTCTACGATCTCGATCGTTCGTATGCTCTGGCGCGCGCCGCTGATGCGGATCTGGGTGACCAGGGATTGCATCGCAGGCTCGCTCGGCTTGAGCAGCAGGCGCCACTGAATCTCGCTGCCTTCGAGATCCACTTTATAAAACCGGTTCAGTGCCTGCAGGTCGCCGGCGAGCGTGGAGCGTATGCTTTCGACGAAAGCCCAGACGACGGGGTAATCCTGGAGCTTGAGCGTGCGGCGCTGCTTTCTGGTTGGGTCTTCGATGCTCAGCCGGTCCTGATCGAGTATCAGACTTTGCGGCTTGGGCAGGAGCGTGTGTTTCTCCAGGTGCCCGGGCGCCTTGTAGGTGAGCGTTCCGGAAAATTCGAGCGGCGCGTTGAGGATGCGCAGGTGCTTGCGCTCGACGAACTTCGCCTGGACGTTTTTGACCTGCGCCAGACGCTGCATGAGCTGTTCGACTCCCCACGTGGAATCGGCAGCCGGCTCAGCGCCGTCTGCGCGAAGGCAGCACGCAAGCGACAATGCAATCGCACACTGCATCATCACCAGTCCGCGCGCGGGCCGGCTATGCCCAGTAGTCATAGAAATTGAACCAGTTATAGGGGGCGAGCCGGCAATGGAGCTCGAGTCTCTGGACGTAGTTTCGGACCGGTTGCTCCAGCATGGTCCTGCGGTCGGTGCGATCCTCGTCCGTAAAGTCGGCAAGACGTTCGAAATGAATGTCGTAGCGGTTTCCTCCGCGATACAAGCCGAACATCAGCACGATGGGCCGTTCGAGCATCGCGGCAAGACGAAACGGCCCTAGAGGAAACCGTGCGGGACTGCCTAGAAAAGCGCACGTCACGGTGCCTTCGCCGGCGATCGTGCGGTCCCCCAGCATGCCGACGAATTCGCCGCGCTCGAGCGCCCGCTCGACTTTCAGCATGGCATCCACCTTTCCGAGCGCGATAATGTGGACGGCGAGATCGGGTTTGATGGCATTCAAAACCGAGTTGAGTTTTCTCGCGTTCTCTTCATACATCACGAGGCTCACGGGCACCGCGCGCGCGTCGCCGCCGAGTGCGCGGAGCACCTCAAAGCTTCCCATATGTGCGCCCAGCAGCAAGCAGCCTTCACCGCGCGCGACCATGTCCGCGACGAGATTTTCACCGTGCGTGCGTATGTCGAACTCCGCGTATTGACCCCTCAAGAGGAAAACCCGATCGAGGACCGTGAATGCAAACGTCAGGAAATGGCGGTAGATGTCACCAAGACGCGGCTCGCGACCGAGCGCCTTGCGCAGATATTCTCTCGATGCCGAGCGGGCTGTGGCGCCCGATACGAGAAAGTACGCGCATGCCGGATATAACAACCAGCGCGCCGCAGGCCGCCCGATTGTGAGGGCGACGAAAACGATAAAGCGCAGAGCGAGCGTGCTGCCGCGCTCGGGGTGCGCCACCCAATCCGGAACGCGCCGGCCGTCTATGGAGTGGTCGGTGCGCCGCTGCATTCGAGCTGTCCGGCGAGGACCTTTTTTCCACGCACCGCGCAGGCGAACCTGATTTCGCCGGGCACGCTGCCGCTGAACTCGACGAGCATCCGGTCGCCAGGACGCGTGGGAGAAAAAAATTTGGCGGCCTTGATCCGATAAGGGAAGAGGCTCACGCCGAGCCCCGTTTCGATAGCCCTCAACGCTTCGCTCAACAGGACAGCGCCCGGAATGATCGGGTTGCCGTGGAAGTGACCTTCGGCCGCCGGATGATCGAACGAAAAAAAGCATTCAACCTTTTCCATCTCTACTCGTCTTCGCCCGAGAGCTCAGCCAGAAGCGTATCGAGCGCTTCGCGCGGCAGCTTGCCGGTGGTATTGCGCGGCAGGGACGCAACCAGATGGAGCGGGCGTGGAAGGAAAGCCGCGTCGATGCGGCTCCGCAGCGCTTGCATGAGCGCCTTGCGGGTGACGCCCGGCGCCACGACAAAAGCCATTAGCCGCGTGACGGTTTCACCCTGCTCTTCGGGCATCACAAAAACGCCGTCGCGCACGCCTTCAATCGAATTCAGGTGATAGTTGAGATTCGCGATCGAGGTGCGTTTCCCGGCGATGTTTACCAGGTCGGCGTTTCTGCCGTGAAGCAGGAACCGGCTCGCGTCGTGCAGCTCTATGACGTCGTTCAACAGGACTTCGGCATCCACATTGCCGCCTCTGGCCCAGGTTCCTTTCTCGTCTTGGCGAAACGCGATGCCCGGCAGAGTCTGCCACTCCGCGGTCTCGACGGTGCGCCGCATCGCGAGCTCTCCGGCTTCAGTGCACCCGTACACTTCATACAGCGGCGCGGCAAATCCCGCCTCTGCCGCGGCCGCCAGTTGAGGCGACAGCGGCGCGGTCGCGCAGATGAGAAAATCCAGACGCGGGAGCGCGACGTTCTCCGCTAGCAGCGCACGTAAGTGCACCGGTGTCGTTACCAGCGCGCGTGGCCGCGACATGCCTTCGAGGTAAGCGCGAACGTCGGCAGGATAAAAAGGCCTGGCTGCGTGCAGCGCGAGTCCGCCCTGCATGGGCAGCAGCACGGTCGATTCCAGGCCGTACATATGCTGTGGCGGCACGGTACCGAGAATTCCGGCTGCCGACTTCTGGGCGAGATCCAGTCTCTCAAGCTCCGCGAGAACGCTCCTCACCATGCCGCCCCACGATTTTTCATGCGGCACGGGCTGTCCCGTGGAGCCTGAAGTCAGAAGGATTGCAGCGACCTGGGTTGCGGGCAGCAACGGCACGTCGAAATCGGCGGAAGGCGTCGAAGAGAGCTCGGGGAACTTGACGGTCCTGAGCGATGCGGATTCGGTCTCGCTGTCTAAGAGACAATATGCGCCGGGGTATGCGCGCACAAGCTGTTCGAGCACAGCCGGAGTCTGGTTGGGCGGCAGCAGGTTTATCTGCCGCCGCAAGAGTGCAGCAGCAAATCCCACAGCAAAGTGATAGCGATCAGAGCACAGGTTGACGATGTGGCTCGCGCCCGGAAGTCGGCGGACGAGCTCGTTGACATCGGCCAGGAAATGCGTCGCGCTGATTGCGATGCCCCGCCGATATGCAAATACCGAATCCGCGTTGTAATTTCGGATGAGCGGTAGGTCAGTCGCAGCGGCCACGGGTGACTCTTAACGTTAGAAGGACTAACGAATTTCGGCGCTATTGGCGAGCGGCTTGTGCTCGCTGAACATCTGGATCCCCTTCATGATCGACGCATGAGGGAAATCACGGTGACGCGTTACGCGATACAGGTACTCACCGGCGAACATGAGCGCAAGCAGGGGAAGATTGAGGACGTTCACGAAGAGCGACCAGGTATCGAGACTCGCCCAGGCAAAAAGCGCCGCAGACGTTGCGGCCTGGGCTATAAAGAAAGCGCACCACGCCAGCGTTATTCCGCGGGTATACGCTTCCATTTCGGGCGGCAGCGTGCCATGGACGCGTCGTGCAAAACCGGTGATGAGGGGCTCGCGCCCGCGCACGAGCGTGCGCCCGAATAACCACAGCAGAAACATGTAAATCGCGGTATGCGAGAGGCCGTAGGCGGCAGCGAGGCCAAGCCGGGTCACATGCTCGATGGCATAGATCGTCCCGCTCGCTGCGAGCAGGAAAAGCGTCCAGAGAATCTTATGCTGCGCGTAGCGGGCGATCCAATAGGCCAGTGCAAGCAACGGGAGCGAAGCGAGTGTCACGCGCACGTAACCGGGCTGCCCATCCATGATCGCGGAGTGGACCAGCAGCTGGTATCCCCCACATGCGGGCAATACGAGCGCCATCCATAACCAGCCCCTCCAACGCTGCATCTAGTCAGAGCCCCTAGAGTCCACAACATAATGAAACACGTGTGCGTTGCTGCCGAATTTGCCAAATGCGCGGTCGATAACGCGAAGCGGGGCGCAGCTGATATCGCTCATACAGCCACGCCACGCGACCAAGTGAGCGGCCGCGTATTTGGCAACTTCGGCTGCAACCCTTCGGGCTGGCACGACTTTTCGCCCATCTCTGCGTCGGGCTCCTCGCCAATATTCGCGATATTGGCTTCGTCGCCCTCCTTGACCTGAGCGAAAATCGTGACAGCGCATCACGCGTTTCACTATGTTAGGGGCTCTTAATGTTACGGGCGACGGTCGCCCATTTTTTTGCTTCAGTTGCAATGAAACCCGCGAACGCCTCCGGTGGCAGCGGATCGGCTTCGGCACCTTCGGCTTCGAATTTCTTTTTA
>DATLEF010000173.1:0-9033 GCA_035525455.1 Burkholderiales bacterium | reverse complement strand
AACAGCTGCGAGCGTGTCACCGCCGCCCGCGATAGAAAACGCCTCCGATTCGGCGATTGCCCCGGCGAGCACTTTGGTTCCGTTGCCGAACTGGTCGAATTCGAAAACGCCGAGCGGCCCGTTCCAGACGATCGTGCCCGCGCGCTTGAGCGCGTCGGCATAGCTTTGGGCCGTTTGCGGTCCAATGTCGAGTATCAAATCGTCGTCGGCAACAGCGTCGCTCGCTTTCGTCTGCGCCTGCGCGTTTGCATCGAGCGCCTTCGCGCACACGACGTCGCTCGGCACCGGCACCGAGCCGCCTTTTGCTTTCAGAATTTCGGAGATCCTGCGCGCCTCGTCGACGAGCTCGGGTTCGGCCAGCGACTTGCCGATGCGCTTTCCCGCCGCGAGCAGAAACGTATTCGCGATGCCGCCGCCGACAATCAACTGATCGACTTTCTGCGCAAGTGCGGCAAGGATCGTCACCTTGGTCGAGACTTTGGCGCCGCCGATGATCGCGACAAGCGGTCGCGCAGGCTTCGCGAGCGCACGGGTGAGGGCGTCGATCTCCGCAGCCATCAGCGGACCGGCGCAAGCGACTTCCGCAAACCGCGCAATGCCGTGAGTCGTCGCTTCAGCGCGGTGCGCGGTGCCGAAAGCGTCATTCACGTAGACATCGCACAGCGCCGCCATCTGCCGCGCCAGAGCCTCGTCGTTTTTTTTCTCGCCTTTGTTGAAGCGGCAGTTCTCGAGCAGCACGGCCTGTCCCGCCTCGACTTCCACACCCTTCAACCAGTCGCGCTTCAGCGGCACGCGCATGCCCAGCAGGCCCGAAAGATGTTCGGCGACGGGCGCGAGCGACTCGCGTTCGTCGAAGACGCCTTCCTTCGGTCGTCCGAGGTGCGACACGAGCATCAACTTCGCTTTCCTTTTGAGCGCATAACGGATTCCGGGCAGCGCCGCGCGGATGCGCGTGTCGTCGGCGATCCTGCCGTCCTTCAGCGGGACGTTGAAATCCTCGCGGATCAGGACCCGCTTGCCCGCGAGGTCCAGCTCCGCCATTTTCAGGATCGCCACGGTGAAGCTTACTTCGCGTTCATCAGCGCAACTGTCGTGTCGAGCATGCGGTTGCTGAAACCCCACTCGTTGTCGTACCACGCGAGCGCTTTCACCAGCACGCCGTTGACAACCTTGGTGAGGGTGGCATCGACGATGCTCGAAGCCGGGTTGTGGTTGAGATCGCTCGAGACGATCGGATCTTCGGTGTACTCGAGTATTCCCTTGAGCGGGCCTTCCGCGGCGGCCTTGAGTATCGAATTCACTTCCTCGACCGTCGTCGCGCGACCCGCGGTGAACGTGAGGTCGACGAGCGAGACGTTGGCCGTCGGAACGCGCACGGCGAAACCGTCGAGCTTGCCGTTCAACTCGGGCAACACGAGACCCACAGCAGCGGCCGCACCGGTCTTGGTCGGGATCATGTTGAGTGCCGCCGCGCGCGCCCGGCGCAGGTCCTCGTGATAGACGTCGGTCAGCACCTGGTCGTTCGTGTACGAGTGTATGGTCGTCATCAGACCCTGGACGATGCCGAGCTTCTCGTGCAGCGCCTTCGCGAGCGGCGCGAGGCAGTTCGTCGTGCACGACGCGTTGGAGATGACGGTGTGGCTCGCCTTGAGCGTACGCTCGTTGACGCCGAAAACAACGGTCGCATCGACGTCCTTGCCGCCGGGCGCCGAGATGATGACTTTCTTCGCCCCGCCTTTGAGGTGCGCGCCCGCTTTTTCCTTGGTCGTGAAAAACCCGGTGCATTCGAACACGACGTCGACCCCGAGCGTTCCCCACGGGAGCTCGGCGGGATTGCGCTGCGCGAGCACTTTGATGCGATCGCCGTTGACGATCATCGAGTCGCCTTCGACCTGCACCGTGCCGGGAAATTTGCCGTGCACGGTGTCGTAGCGCGTCAGGTGAGCGTTCGTTTCAGCGTTGCCCAGATCGTTCAGCGCAATGATTTCGATGCCGTGCTTTTTGCCGCTCTCGTAGTGAGCGCGCAGAATGTTGCGGCCGATGCGGCCGTATCCGTTGATCGCAACTTTGATGGCCATGAAAGTCTCCGGAATTAATGCTTAAGCGAGCACGCGCTTGACCGTATTCGCCACGTTGTCCGCGGTGAGGCCGAAAAACTTGAAAACGTCGGCAGCCGGCGCCGATTCGCCGTAACGGTCGATGCCGACGACGCCGCCTTCGAGGCCCACGTATTTGCGCCAGAAATCGCTGACACCGGCTTCCACCGCTACACGCGGCACGCCGCGCGGCAGCACGGTCTCGCGATACGCTGCGTCCTGGCGGTCGAAAACCGTGGTCGCAGGCATCGAGACGACGCGCACCTGTATCCCCTCGGCTGCGAGCATTTTTTGGGCCGCCAGCGCGAGCTGCACTTCGGACCCGGTCGCGATCAGCACCGCGCGCGGCGTGGCAGCGTCGGCGAGCACGTAGCCGCCGCGAGCGATGGCTGCGGTCTGGTCGGCGGTGCGTTCCTGGAAAGGCACGTTCTGGCGCGTAAAAAGCAGGCTCGTGGGGCCATCACGCCGCTCGATCGCGGCAATCCACGCGGCCATCGATTCAGTCGTGTCGCACGGCCGCCATACGTCCATGTGCGGAATGAGCCGCAACGCGCTCGCGTGTTCCACCGACTGGTGCGTCGGGCCGTCCTCGCCAAGTCCGATGGAATCGTGCGTGAAGACGAAGACGACGCGCTGTTTCATGAGCGCCGCCATGCGCAGCGCGTTGCGCGCGTAATCGGAAAACGTGAGGAACGTCGCGCAATAGGGAAGCAGTCCGCCGTGCAGCGCGATGCCGTTGGAAATCGCGCTCATCGCGAACTCGCGCACGCCGAAATAAATGTAATTGCCGCTGCCGGCGCGTCCGACGGGCCGCGAGCCCGACCACAGCGTCAGGTTCGACCCTGCAAGGTCTGCAGAGCCACCGATCAGTTCCGGAAGCAGCGGGCCCAGCGCTTCAATGGCGTTCTGCGATGCTTTGCGGGTTGCGATCGCCTCCGGCTTTGCGCGCACCGCTGCAAGCAGCTTGTCACGCTGCGACGGCCACTCCGCCGGAAGCCGGGCCTCGGCGCGCCGACGGAACTCGGCGGCACGCTGCGGGTTTTTGCGTGCGTACGCATCGAGCTTCTCGTTCCATTGCGCTTCGATCTGCGCACCGCGGCTGCGCGCATCCCATCCGGCGTACACGCTTTGCGGTATTTCGAACGGCGCATGCGTCCATCCGATCGCGTTGCGCGTCGCGGCGACTTCATCCGCGCCGAGCGGCGCACCGTGCGCGGCGCCGGTGTTGGCCTTCTTCGGCGCGCCTTTGGCGATGATGGTTTTGCAGCAGATCAGGGTCGGCCGATCGCGCTCGGCTTTCGCACGCACGATCGCCGCGTCGATCATCTGGGGATCGTGACCGTCCACACCCGGGATGACGTGCCAGCCGTACGCATCGAAGCGTTTGGGCGTGTCATCGGTGAACCACTGCTGCATCGAGGCTTTTTCGGAATCGATTGAAATCCCGTTGTCGTCCCAGAACGCGATGAGCTTGCCGAGCCCCAGCGTCCCGGCGAGCGAGCACGCTTCGTGCGAAATGCCTTCCATCAGGCAGCCGTCGCCGAGAAACACATACGTATAGTGGTCGACGATGTCGTGGCCTTCGCTGTTGAATTCGGCGGCCAGCAGGCGCTCGGCGATCGCCATGCCGATCGCGTTCGCAAGACCCTGCCCAAGCGGCCCGGTAGTCGTCTCGACGCCGGGCGCGAGTCCATGCTCGGGGTGACCCGGCGTTTTCGAATGGAGCTGACGAAAGCGCCGCAGCTCCTCCATCGGCAGGTCGTAACCCGCAAGGTGCAGCAGCGCGTACAGCAGCATCGAGCCATGACCGTTCGATAGCACGAAACGATCGCGGTCGGGCCACTGCGGATTCGCCGGGTTGTGGCGCAAGTGCCCGTTCCAGAGCACCTCGGCAATATCCGCCATGCCCATCGGCATGCCCGGATGCCCTGAATTCGCCTGCTGGACCGCGTCCATGGCGAGCGCACGAATGGCGTTCGCGAGTTCGAGACGAGAAGTCATGTGTGTTGCGGGGAGGAAAGAGCGCAGAAACGCTAATTATATAAGGCGAGAGAGGTGAGAGCGAGCCGCCGAGCGGTTGATGGCGAGCCGAAGGAAAGGAAGGTTACGGAGGGGAAACCATCGGTTTCCTCTCTGTTCGTTCACTCCCAGCGCGGCTGCGGGCACGCGTAGCAGCGCCCGCCACTGCTTCATCGCCGCGCGGTTTCCCTCTGTTCGTTTACCGCGCGGTCAGCCGGCGGGTCGACTACTCGTCGACCCGCCGGCTGACTTTGATGCCGAGTTGCTTCAGCTTGCGATAGAGATGTGTGCGCTCGAGCCCGACCGTGTCCGCCACGCGGCTGATGTTGCCCCCCTCTTTGCCGATGTGGTACTCGAAATAGACGCGCTCGAAAGCATCGCGCGCATCGCGCAGCGGCAGGTCGAAAGGCAGATCGCGGCCGCGGTGCGCGGCGCTGTCGGTTTGCGGCATCAGGCTATCGACATCCTCGAGCGTGATCTGATCGCCGAGCGCGGTCTGCGCCAGCGTCTGCACGGTGGTCTGAAGCTGCAGCAGATTGCCCGGCCAGTCGTAGTTGCGCAACGCGTTGAGGGCGGCGGTCGTGAATTCGCGTGGCCGCACTTCTTTGGCTTCGATCATCTGCGAGAGGACCAGATTCGCAATGTCGGGCACGTCCTCACGATGCTCGCGCAGGCTCGGCACCCGGATGATCGTGCCCGACAGCGCGGCATAGAGCCGGGCGTCGAACGCCCCGGCCGCGACCAGGTCCGGGAGCGGGCGGGTCGCGCCCGCGATGACCCGTGCGTTGTAACGGTCGGCCTTGGACAGCAGGAGCAGCAGTCCTTTCTGCTCTACGCGCGTGAGATCGCTGGCCTCGGGCAGGAAAAGCGATCCTTCCCGCGCCTGGCTCAGAAGCTCGAGCGGGGTCTCAGCGAGATGCGCGCTCGATTCGACGACTGTCCACGGGGTATTGCGCGCGTGCAGAAAACGCGCGCACAGCTCGACGCCGCAACCGGGCTCGGCAACGAGCAGCGCGGGGGTCCGCAGGTTGGCCACGCGTTCCAGGCGCTGTTTGAGATCGGCGATCAGTGCGGCGCGGCCGAGCGCCGCGAGCGACAAACTGGCCTGCGGCTGCTCCCCGCCGTGCTTCAGCGCGCGCCCGACGGTGGTCAGCAGCTTTTGCAGCGCGATCGGTTTTTCGAGGAAATCGTAGGCGCCGATGCGGGTTGCCTGTACCGCGGTATCGATCGTGCCGTGTCCGGACATCATGACGACCGGCATGGTCAGCAATCCCGCGCTCGCCCATTCCTTCAGGAGCGTGATGCCATCGGTGTCGGGCATCCAGATATCGAGCAGCACCAGATCGGGCCGCGTGCGGGTGCGGAACGCGCGCGCTTCGCTCGCGTTTTCGGCGAGACGGACGTGATAACCCTCCTCCGAGAGGATTTCGGAGAGGAGCTCCCGGATGCCCATTTCGTCGTCCACCACGAGGATCTGTTGCATGGCGAAGTCTACTCCTCAGTTCAGGCGGCGGATTTGCTCGCCACCCGGTGCGTGGCTGCGCTCGGAAGCGTGACGGTCACGCGCGCGCCCTCCGGGGCGAGGTTAGCGATCGCGACCTCGCCGCCGTGCTCTTCGACGATTTTCTTGACGATAACGAGTCCGAGGCCGGTGCCTTTCGGTTTCGTCGTGACGTACGGCTCGAATGCGCGCTTCATGAGGTTTTCGGGAAAGCCGGTGCCGTTGTCGCTGATACTGAGCCGCACCATGGCGCCCGCGGCTTCGCTCTTCACGACGATACGCGGCGCGCGGCTCTCGACCAGCGCGTCCTGCGCGTTCTGCAGCAGGTTATGGATAACCTGGCGCAGCTGTGCGGGATCGCCGAGCACCGGCGGCACGTTCTCGGCGAGCTCGAGCTCGATACTCGAGCCGAGCGACTCGTACAGCGTCAGCACCTCGCCTATCAGCGCGTTCAGATCGAACTCGCGCATCGAAGACTCCGGCGTTCGCGCATATTGGCTGAACGCATCGACCATGCGTTTTAGCGCCGCCACCTGGTTGACGATCGTGCGCGTGGCGCGCGCCAGCATTTCGGCGTCGGGCGCATCGAGCTTCGGCGCGAGCTTCAGCTCCACCCGTTCGGCGGAGAGCTGGATCGGCGTAAGGGGATTCTTGATTTCGTGCGCGAGACGCCGCGCCACTTCGGCCCAGGCGGCATCGCGCTGCGCCTGCAACAAGTGCGTCACGTCGTCGAACACGACCACGTACCCCGTTTCCGCCCCCGGCGGCAGGCGCGAGCCGCGCACGAGCAGGACCTGGGTGCCGTCTTTTGCTTCGCGTTCGACCTGCTGTTCCCACTCGGCATCTCCGTCTTTTGCGAACGCAGTGCGGATCGTCTGCGTGAGCGGCGAGAGCGACGGATCGAGCGCATCCCATACGCCGAGCTCCCGGTCGAGGAGCGGCGAGCAATCGAGCCGCAGGATCTCGCTTGCGCTGCGGTTGGCGGACCGAAGCTTCAGCGCCTCGTCGAATGCGAGCACGCCGGCCGACAGATTCGTCAATATGCTTTCGAGCTGCGCTTTGGCGTGCGCGATCGCCTGCTCCTTGCGCTCGCCTTCGGCGCGCGATTCGCCGAGCTGCAGCGTCATGCTGTTGAACGAGCGCGTGAGCATGCCGAGCTCGTCGCGGCTGGGGTCGGCCGCGCGCTGGCTGAAGTCTCCCTGCGCGACGGCGCGCGTGCCTTCGACAAGCAGGTTGAGCGGCGCCGAGAGCCGATCGGACAGGAGAAACGACACCGCGAGCGCCGAGAGCAGCGCCAGCAGGAGCGCAAGCGTGAGCGTGATGCCGTACAGGCGTTTGAGACCCCGGCGCGAGAGCACGAGCTCCTGGTAATCCTGGTAGCCGCCCTGGACGGTTTCAGCATCGCGCGCGAGCGCCTCCGGCACCGGCTGCATGAGCTGGAGAGCGCGCGCCTCCTCAGCGAGCGAAACGACGTTCACCGGTGCAATCACCCGCAGATAAAGACCGCGCTCGGCGATCTGTTCGATTGCGGCGTAAGTCTGCTGCAGACGTATCTTGCGTATCGCCGCGGCACTCGGCGATTCCGGTGCGATACCCGCGCGCTCATCCCCGGAGAACGCAATCAGTTTGCCGCGCTGCGTGTAAAGCGTCGCTTCCTGCACGCCCGCCTGCTGGCGCAGCGTATTGAGGAGCGCCAGGTGTTCGGACGGCGGACGCACTGAGAGCGCCAGAGATATCGATTCACCTTTTGCCACGAGATCCTTCAGCATGCCGTCGAGGGCGTTGCGCCCGAGGTTCAGCCCCGCGTCCAGCGCCTTGTCGATGCGCACCTCGAACCACGACTCGATGCTCTTGCCGAGGAATTGCACCGACACGGCATAAATGAGCGCTCCCGGGACGATGCCGATCAGCGCAAACAACACGACCAGGCGCAAGGTCAGCTTCGAACCGAACACGCGCAGCCGCAGCTTCTGCCGCAAGATGTAAAGCTGGTAACCGACGAGTGCGGCAAGCGCGAGCGCGATTGCGCCGTTCAACGCGAGCAGGACCGGATAGCGTTCGGCGAAGAGCGCCGTATTTGCCGCGGCGGTCGCTAGCAGGAACAGCGTGACGGCGGCGAGCGCCATGAACAATACGAGCACATAGCGCAGCCACGCGGGCGCTTTGAGCGGCGTAACGGCGGCGTCCGCGCGCTTCATGGCGCGAGGGTCCAGCGCAGCCAGTCGGAGCCGACGTACCATTCGCGCGAGCCCACGGCGTTCAACTGGAACGGTTTCGGCAGCTGTGAAGTGTCGAGGCGGAAGCGCAGCGCTGCGCTGTACGTCGTATCGCGGCGCAGGGTCCCGGGGTCGATTTCCTGACGGCGGCGCACGCGGCTCATGACTTCGAGCGCCTCGGCAAGCGAGCTGTAGTTCTGATAGAGGTTGCCCACGCCGAGCCGGTACTGACGCGTCAGCGCGTTATAGGACAGACGGTGCTGCTGCTGCCAGCTCGAGACGCGATCGTTGAACCAGTACCAGCGCGATCTGACCAGTTCGAATTCGAGCAGGAAATACAGCGGCACGCCTTTGTTGAGTACGTCCTCGAGCGTATGTGTGAGCGCAATATCGAATTGCGCATCGAGGACATAAGCGTCTTCGGCAATCGTAACCGAGGCCTTCCGGATTTCGATGCCCTGTGCGTGCGCAGGCAGCACGGCGGCCATGGCCAGCCACAGCGCGATGAACGCGCAGCGCAGGTCAAATCTTCTGCAGCAGCGCGTAAAAAAAACCGTCATGCAATTCGTCCGGAAGGATCTGACCGGCGCGCTGTTGTGCGTTGGTGTACGGCGCAGGCAGAGGAAGGCGTCGCGCGTCGTGGTGGCGCTCGAGGAAGCGTTCGATCTGATCGTTGTTTTCCTCGTGGAAAATCGAGCACGTCGCGTACAGCAATTTACCATCAGTCGCGAGCACCTGCCAAAGCGCGTCGAGAATGCCGCGCTGGCGTTCGGCAAAGCGCACGATATCGTCCGGCCGCCTCAACCACTTGATGTCGGGATGACGGCGGACGACGCCCGACGCGGAGCATGGAACATCGGCCAGGATACGTGCATAAGGCGCCCCGTCCCACCACGCGCGTGGCTCGGCCGCATCGCCGCAAAGAAGTCGTGCCCGTAAGTTAAGACGCGTGAGATTCGATTGCACACGCTCGAGCCGCGCGCCATCGTTGTCGAGGGCGAGCAGCTCGACATCGGCGCACTCGAGGACGTGCGCGGTCTTGCCACCCGGCGCGGCGCACGCGTCGAGCACGCGCAGCCCCGGCTCGAGCGCAAGGAGCGGGGCTGCGTATTGCGCGGCCGCATCCTGCACCGACACGTCACCTTCGGTGAACCCGGGGATGCGCTCGACCGGCACGGGCCGCTCGAGCATGACCGCACTT
>DATLEF010000162.1:0-7285 GCA_035525455.1 Burkholderiales bacterium | reverse complement strand
CCGGCGCCGGCGTCTCGGTGCAGGAAGTGAACCGGCTGCTCAACCAGTTCGAGCAGACCCAAAAAGTGATGAAGATGGTCGCGAAAGGCGGACTGCAGAAAATGATGCGGTCGATGAAGGGAATGTTCCCAGGCATGCGATAGCATGCGGGGAACATCCCTTCATCGGTGAACACCTCAGAGGGAAACCGATGGTTTCCCTCCGAGACCTCCTTTCCTTCGGCTCGCCGGCGGCTCGCTTCGTCGCCTCAACGGCTTGGCCGCAATGATCCTCGCGTGCGTGGTACGGAACCGATCAAAGCCACAATGCGCCCTTGCTTTCGAGAAGCCTTAATCCAGCTTGAAGCGCTTCGCGCGGATGAACGCGCCGAAGTCGGCACGCTCCGGTACTGAATACTGCCGCGCTTTGTCTTCCGACCAGCCGTAGAACGCCGCTTCGCCATAGCGCCTGAAGTACCGCTGTTTGCGGTACGGCTGGAGATCATGGCGGCGGCAATCGTAGGCTTCGATATGTTCTTTCACGCGGGACTCGTCGTAGCGGTCGGTGTGAACAGTGACTTCGAGCGGCAGGCGCGGCGTAATCTGTCCCGGCAGAGCCGGATGACCGACGACGAGGCCGGCGACGGGAAACACCCAGTCGGGGAGCTCGATGAGCGCGCTCACTTCAACCGGTCGATTGCGGATCGCGCTGATCGGGCAGCAACCCAGGCCGACGGCTTCGGCGGCGCGTATGAACGTTGTCATCACGATTGCGGCATCGACGGCGGCATTCATGAAGTGGTCGAGGTGATCGTTGACGAACGGTTTCCCGCGCCACTCGCCGATTTGCCGCGCGCGCCGGTTGTTACCGCAGAAAACGAGAAGAACCGGTGCTTTCGCAATCCACGGCATGTCGGGAATGAATGCCGCGATGGCCTCGACTTTGCCGCGGTCGGCTACACGGACGATGTCCGCCTGCTGCAGGTCGGATTTGGAAGGCGCAGACAAGGCGCACCCAAAGAGGAGCCGCAGGAGTTCTTCGTCCACTGAGCGCGGTTCGAATGCGCGATGGGAGCGATGGTTCACGATTCCGGAAAGGTCTCCAAGGCCTGCAAGCTGGGGATCTACCGTAAACCTGGCGCCAAAGCGCTCCTCCAGGGCTGCGGCAAGAGAGTCGGTGGACGAAGGTTGAGGGTGCATAAGTGAGTACTCGCTTCAGAAACGAGGGATTGTGAGGCCGTTTACAGCACAATCAAAAAAATCAAAGGCTTATTTCGGCGCGGACGGCGGTGCAGCGCACCCTCGTCGGTTGCGCCTGCGGCAAAAAGTGTCGTAAAATCACGCCCTTTCCGAATTCCGAAACGGCAGACACCATGGTAGTGATTCGTTTAGCCCGCGGCGGCGCCAAGAAGCGGCCGTTTTACAATGTCGTCGTCGCCGATTCGCGCCGTGCCCGCGACGGACGATTCATCGAACGCCTGGGGTTTTACGATCCCAAAGCCCCGCAAGGCCGGGAAAATCTGCGCATCGATCGGCAGCGGCTGGCGCACTGGCAGGCGCAGGGTGCGATCCTTTCGGCTACGGCAGCCCGCCTCGTCAAGCAGCTTGGCAAGCAGCAGCAGGTCGCCTGATCGGTCGAGCGGCGGTCCGCCAGAGAATCTGGTGGTGATGGGGCAGATTACTGCCCCTTTCGGTATCAAAGGCTGGATAAAGCTTCAGCCTTTCACGGCAGCGCCCGAAAATCTGCAGGCCTATTCCCATTGGTGGATCGGTAGCGAAGGCGCGTGGCAGGAATACCGGGTAGAGGGAATGCAGGTCAACTCCGCTGCGGTCGTAGTAAAGCTCGCCGGATGCGAGGATCGCGACGCCGCCGCGCTTTTTCGCGGACGTGAGATTGCCGTGCCGCGCGATGCACTGCCGGAGACAGCGGCAAATGAATTCTACTGGTCGGATCTGGTCGGCCTGAAAGTCGTAAATGCAGAAAACGAAGATCTCGGAACGGTATCTGAGGTTTTCGCAACCGGTGCGAACGATGTGCTGGTCGTGCAGGGCGATCGCGAGCGGCTGATTCCGTTCACCGAAGAGGTCGTGAAGCGGGTGGACCTGGCCGGTGGTGTGATCCGCGTCGATTGGGGCCGGGACTACTAAGACGCCCATGCTGCAAATCGACGTCGTCACACTGTTTCCGCCGATGTTCGACGCGGTGACGGGCTCAGGTGTCACGGGCCGCGCGAGAGAGCGCAGGCTCTACGAGCTGGTGTTGTGGAATCCGCGTGATTTCACAGCCAACGCCTACCGCACGGTCGATGACCGCCCGTACGGCGGGGGTCCCGGAATGGTGATGATGGCTGAGCCGCTCGAGAAGGCGCTGGGAGCGGCAGGGCAGCGGCAGAAGAGCAGTGGCGTGAGTAAACCGCGCGTGCTGCACCTCACGCCGCAGGGCCGGCTCCTCGACCATGCACTGGTCGCCGAGTTGAGCCGCGAGCAGGGCATAGTCATGCTGGCGGGGCGCTACGAAGGCGTGGATGAGCGGCTCGTAAGCCGCGCGATCGACGATGAAGTTTCGATCGGCGATTACGTGCTCTCCGGCGGCGAGCTTGCGGCGATGGTGGTAATCGATTGCGTGGTGCGCCAGTTGCCCGGAGCGCTGGGCGATGCGGAATCGGCGAACCAGGACTCGTTCGTCGAGGGGCTTCTGGACTGTCCGCACTACACGCGGCCGGAAGCGTATGAGGGCGTAGCGGTGCCGCCGGTTTTGCTCTCGGGTAACCATGCGGACATCGCGCGCTGGCGCCTGAAGCAGGCGCTGGGCCGAACGTGGCGGAGGCGGCCGGATTTATTGGCGAAGCGTAAACTCACTGCGGCGGAAAACGTGCTGCTGCAGGAATTCAAGAACGAAGTGGAGCAATGAACATGGACATCATCAAAGAGCTCGAGCAGGAAGAAATCAAGCGCCTCGGAAAGAACATTCCCGATTTCAGCCCCGGCGATACGGTCGTCGTCAACGTGAACGTCGTCGAAGGCGAGAGGAAGCGCGTGCAGGCCTACGAAGGTGTTGTCATCGCCAAGCGCAACCGCGGTCTGAATTCGTCCTTCATCGTGCGCAAGATCTCTTCCGGCGAAGGCGTGGAGCGCACGTTCCAGACCTACTCGCCGCTCATCGCGAGCATCGAGCTGAAGCGCCGCGGCGACGTGGGGCGGGCGAAGCTCTACTATCTGCGCGAGCGTTCGGGCAAGGCCGCCCGCATCAAGGAAAAGCTGGCAGCGCGTGTGGATACCTCCCCCGAGGCGCCACAGCAAACGCCCCAGTAATCCGATCGAAGCGGAAAAATGGCGGCTCATGCCGCCTTTTTTTTCGCACTCCGTTGTGGTGAAGTGTTGCCGGTGGAAAAAAAGCGAATGGGCGAATGAAGCGCTGGCTGCTGATATTCTGGCTCGCAATCGCACCGGGTGCACACGCTGCTGCGACCGAAGACACGACTTCGGCGCGCGCGATGTCCAACGCCGGCGCGCTGGAGCTCGCGCTCGCACGCATCGATGCGCTGCAGCCCAACGATGCCGCGGAGCCGCGCTGGGCTGAGTGGGAAGCCTTGCGTTGCGATGTGCTTGCGCGATTGAATCGCGGCGAAGAATTGCTCGCGCGTGTCCAAAGGTTTTCCGATGTCGCGCCGGGCACGTGTCTCAGCGATGCGGCGCGCGCCGCGCTGTCGCAAAACGATCCGCAAAGTGCGCGCGAGCACGCCGCGCGACTGTTGTGGCAAAGGGCTGCGACGCCCGACGAAGCCAAAGCGGCGCGCGTAACCGTCATCGAAAGCTACATCGCCGAGCGTCGCGGCGACGACGCTTTTCGCAGCATGCTCAGATTCCGTCAGGACTATCAGCCGCTCGAGCGTGCGACAGCCGAGCGCTTCGCGGACGCGCTCATCGACTTCGATCTCGATCGAGAAGCGCTGGACTGGCTGCGCAGCGACGAGGTCAGTCCTGCGCGGCTGCGGCTCCAGCTGAGAGCGGCGGCGCTCCAGCCTTCCGCCGTCATCGCGCAGGCGCGCGCCGCGTTTCAGCGCAACGCGGACCCTGCATACTGGAGGGTCGCGCACGAAGCGGCGGTCCGCAGCCGGGACGCGTCGGTGCAAATCGAGGCACTCGAACGGCTGCTGCAGGTGATGGACGCGCGCCGGCCGGATGCGCTCGCCGATGCCGCGAAGCGCTTGTGGCAGGCGTATCTGACCGCGGCAGAGGACATCGGCAATCGCGAGCAGCTGCTGATGGGTGAAGACGGTGCATGGGCCGATTACGCCGCGCGCCGCCTCGGATCCGAGCCTTTTCTCGCTCGCGCTTTTTACGGTTTTCTTGCGCAGCGCGCGCAGAACCCCGACATACGCAATAACGCGCAGTTGCAGCTCACCTACTCGCTGTCCTCTTCCGGTCTGGAGCGCGCTGCGCTGCGCCTCATGCAGCGCATCGGTTTCGACTTCGATGCGCTCGATCCGCAAACGCGCTATCTGCTCGGCACGATCGCCTCGAAACACAATGAGTCTGCTGCCGCGCTCAAACTGTGGGACACGATGACGCCGCCTGCCAATATCAACGCGATCGAGTGGCAGCTCACGCTCGCACGCACGGCGCTGCAGGCCGGAGATGCGCAGAAGAGCGTCGAGACGCTGCAACGGCTGTTTGCGGGCCGCACGACGATATCGTCCGAGCTTGCACAAAGCACGCTCGAACTCGCGCAGGAAATGCTCGACCTGCGGAAGCTCGACGCAGCACAGGCGGTTTACGAGCTCGTCGCACCGCTCGCGAATGACAGCCGCGCGCGCGAAGCGCTATTTGGTCTGGGGCGGGCCCACGAGCTCAAGGGAGAAGCCGTTGCGGCAGCAGCGGCTTACCTGCGTTCCGCGCTGCTCGTGCAGGCGACGACGCCCGATGCGCTCGCGTTCCAGGCGCGGTTGCTCGCGGCACTGAATCTGATGCGTGCTGGTTTCAAACCCGACGCCCGCGCGCAATTCGAATGGCTGCTGAAGAACTCCAAGGATGCGGCGCTCACCGAAGCGGCACGACGCGGGCTGGAAAGACTGTGACCGCGGCGCTCAGATGGAAGCAGGAATCGGATTTCTGAACGCTAAGGCCTGACTTCCGTCGTCTTCCACAGGTCGCTCAGGTATTCGTGGCGTTCGGTATTGACCCAGCTTACGCGGTACTCGACCGGCATGTCGTCGTACGTGTACGCAGTGCGCTTGATCGCCAGCGCGGGCGTCTCGGTCGTGATGCCGAGCAGCGCGGCCGCGCGCGCGGACGGGTGGTCGGCGGAAAGCCGCTCGCTGATGCGCAGCACGGTGATGCCGTAGCGCGCCTGGTAAAGGCCGTAGATCGTGCCTACGCGCCCGCCGAATATCTCTTCGTCGAGATCCGGAAACGCTTCCGCAGGTACGACGATCTCGTCGAAGATGACCGGTTTGCCGCCGAGCTTGAGCAGGTTCTGAATGCGAAACGTCGCTGCGCCGCGGTGAAGTCCCAGCCGCTCTTCCTCGACTGCGGCCGCACGCCCTTTGCGGAACGAGAGGAGCTCGGTCACCGGCAGCTCGCGGCTGCCGTCCTTGCCGACGATGTGAAAGAAATAAAAGAGCGTGCGGTCTTCGGTGTGGGTGGCGACGAACGTGCCGCGGCCCTGCTGGCGCAGAAGGATCCGCTCCGCGACGAGCTCGTCGATCGCCTTGCGGATGGTGCCGATCGAGACGTCGAAGCGCTCGGCGAGGCGCGACTCACTCGGGATGGCCTCGCCCGGCTTCCACTCTCCGGTAGCAAGCCCGCGCGTCAGGCGGCGCTTCACTTCCTTGTAAAGCGGATTGAATGTGAGGCTGCCGGCAGTGAGGGTGTCGACCATGAGAAGATCCGGGTCTCGTTGATCGCCGCGATTCTAGCTCGACCCGGGCCGAATTCATATAGGTCATATAGTTGACTTAAGGCCAGTAGGCCATTAGGATATCGGGCACCCACAAGAACAAAATCGGCATTTCATCGATCTGCCTTCGACTCGCGACACGCGGGCAGGCGCCCACTGGAGAGGACATGATTCACATACTCGTACACGACAAGAAGGACACCGTCGGCGTCGCGGTGATCGAAGGCATCAAGGCCGGGCAGGAGTTGACCGGCTGGGTGATGGAGGACGACTCCACCATCAAGGTGAAGGCGCTCTCCGACGTGCCGATCGGGCACAAGGTCGCGACGAAGGAAATCAAGAAGGGCGACACCATCATCAAGTACGGCTTCGACATCGGCAAGGCCGTGGCCGACATCAAGCTGGGCGAGCACGCGCACGTCCACAACATCAAGACCAAGCGCTGGTAAGCGAGAGGATTCGAGCCATGATCAATGCAAATACGACTTTCCGCGGCTACAGGCGCGAGAACGGCCGCGTCGGCGTGCGCAATCACGTCGTCATCCTGCCGGTGGACGATCTTTCGAACGCGGCTGCAGAGGCAGTCGCGAATAACGTCAAGGGCACGGTGGCGATTCCGCACCCGTACGGCCGTCTTCAGTTCGGCGCCGACCTCGATCTTCACTTCCGCACGCTGATCGGCGCCGGCTCGAACCCGAACGTCGCGGCTGTCGTCGTGATCTGTATCGAGGAGGGCTGGGCCAAGAAGGTCGTCGACGCGATCGCGAAGACAGGCAAGCCCGTCACGGGTTTCGGCATCGAGGGGCACGGCGACCACGACACGATCATGCGCGCGTCCAAGGTCGCGAAGGAATACCTCCAGTGGGCCTCGGAACTGCGCACGGAAGACTGCCCGATGAGCGACCTGTGGGTTTCCACCAAGTGCGGTGAATCGGACACGACTTCGGGCTGCGGCTCGAATCCCACCGTCGGCAGCGCGTTCGACAAGCTCGAGCCGCTCGGCGTGACGATGTGCTTCGGCGAAACGACCGAGATCACCGGCGGCGAGCACATCGTAGCGGACCGCTGCGCGAGCCCCGAAGTGCGCGAGCGCTTCATGATGATGTTCGACCGCTACCAGGACATCATCGAGAAGCACAAGACCAACGATCTCTCGGACTCCCAGCCGACGAAGGGCAACATCGCCGGGGGGCTCACCACGATCGAAGAGAAAGCGCTGGGCAACATCCAGAAGATCGGCAAGAAATGCAAGGTCGTTGGCGTGCTCGACAAGGCCGAAGTCCCGACGAGCCCGGGACTGTGGTTCATGGATTCGTCGTCGGCGGCCGCGGAGATGGTGACGCTGTGCGCGGCTTCCGGGTACGTCGTCCATCTTTTCCCCACCGGGCAGGGCAACGTGATCGGGAAT
>DATLEF010000109.1:0-3148 GCA_035525455.1 Burkholderiales bacterium | reverse complement strand
TCGTAACATTAGAACCGCAGTACCTTAATTCGTGAGTGGCAGGCCTGCGGAGCAGGCGTCTGCCGCGAACGTAACATTCGCATCATCAGTTGCAAGCCACTATTTCATGTGCCAACTACTGGGTATGAACTGCAACGTGCCGACGGACATCTGTTTTTCGTTCGAAGGCTTTCATCGCCGCGGCGGCTCCACCGACACGCATGCGGACGGTTGGGGCATCGCATTTTTTGAAGGTCCCGGCTGCCGCATCTTTCTCGATTCGAAGCCTGCGGTCGAGTCGGCGATTGCGGAGCTCGTGCGCAACTACCCGATCCATTCGATGAACGTGATCGCGCATATTCGCAGAGCAACGAAAGGAATCGTCGCACTCGAGAACACGCATCCGTTCATGCGCGAGCTTTGGGGCCGTTACTGGCTGTTCGCGCACAACGGCACGCTCGCTAATTTCTCTCCTGCGCTGAGCGGTTACTACCGGCCGGTCGGCACGACCGACAGCGAGCGTGCGTTCTGCTACATCCTCGAGCGCTTGCGCAAAGCCTTTCCCGACGAACAGCCGCCGCTCGCAGAATGCTTCGGCCTGCTGCAGGAAGTGACGCGCGAGCTCGCGCAGCTGGGGCGTTTCAATTATCTGCTTTCGAACGGCGAATATCTGATTACGCACTGCTCCGATACGCTGTGCTACATCCTGCGCCATGCGCCTTTTGCACGCGCGCACCTCATCGACCAGGATGTGACCGTCGATTTCAGTGCGCTGACGACCCCGCAGGACAAAGTCGCAGTCATTGCGACCACGCCGCTCACCGACAACGAGACCTGGACTCCCATGCGTGCCGGAGAGCTGCTCGCCTTTCAGCACGGCGAAGCAGTCCTCTCCGCCTAGGGTTTTGGGCTTTCAGGCATCTGCCGAGTCCGCACGCGCGGCACACGGTCGAGTTTCCAGTTTTCGAGCGCCCATGCCCAGACAGCGCGCGTGTGCTCGCGCGCGAGATGCGGCGGCGGGTCCTGTCCGAGAAAGCGCAGCGCCTGCACGAGCGAAACACTCACGCGCTTCGGGTCTATGGCTTCAGCGAGAGTCTGCTTGGAGAGCTTCTCGCCGCGTGTATTGATCGCCACCGGCAGATGCGCATAGCGAGGCGTCGGCAGCCCGAGCAAGTGCTGCAGATAAATCTGGCGCGGCGTGGAATCGAGGAGATCGGCTCCGCGCACCACGTCGGTAAATCCCTGCTCGGCATCGTCCACGACGACCGCAAGCTGGTACGCATAGACCGAATCGGCGCGATAGAGTACGAAGTCCCCGATCTGCGTCTCAAGGTCGTGCTCGATGCGCCCCTGAAGCAAATCGTCGAATGCGATTTTTGCGCCCCGGGTTCTGAGACGCCACGCACGCGCGGTCCGCTCCGCACCAAGGCCTTCGCGGCACGTTCCCGGGTAGACATAACCTTCGATTCCGGTGATGGCCGAATCCCCGATCTCCCGCCGGCTGCACGCGCACGGATAAATCTCGCGCGAGCGCCGCAGCGCATGAAGCGCCGCGTGATAGGCGTCGCTGCGTGTGCTCTGACTGACCACAGCGCCGGTCCATTCCATGCCACAGGCTTCGAGCGTCTTCAGAATATCGTCGGCCGCTCCGTGCACGACGCGCGGCGGGTCGAGGTCTTCGATGCGCACGTGCCACTCCCCGCCATGTACCCGCGCTTCCAGAAAGCTCCCCACTGCGGCGATCAGCGAACCGAAGTGCAGCGGACCGGTAGGAGAGGGTGCAAAGCGGCCGCGGTAAACTTGCATCGCTGTATAGTAATCGCTCTCTCATACGGCAGATATTCCGGAGTGATCGCATGAAAGTCAAAGCCGCAGTTGCGCACAAGGCAGGTTCGCCGCTTGTCATCGAAACGATAGATCTCGCAGGCCCCAAAGCAGGCGAGGTGCTGATCGAGGTGAAGGCAACCGGCATCTGCCATACCGACGAATTCACGCTGTCCGGCGCAGACCCCGAAGGGCTTTTCCCCGCCGTGCTCGGACACGAAGGCGCAGGCGTGGTCGTGGATGTCGGTCCCGGCGTCACGTCGCTCAAAAAAGGCGATCACGTCATACCGCTCTATGTACCCGAGTGCCGGCAATGCGAATACTGCGTCTCGGACAAAACGAACCTGTGCCAGGCGATACGCGTGACGCAGGGACAGGGGCTCATGCCGGATGGCACGAGCCGCTTTTCGCTCGGGGGAAAGACGGTGCTGCACTACATGGGAACGTCGACTTTCGCCACTCACACGGTCGTGCCGGAGATTGCGGTTGCGAAAATCCGCGAGGACGCGCCGTTCGACAAGGTGTGCTACATCGGTTGCGGGGTGACAACCGGTATCGGTGCCGTCATCAACACGGCAAAAGTGGAGCCGGGCGCCAACGTCGTCGTGTTCGGCCTGGGCGGGATCGGACTCAACGTCATACAGGGCGCGCGCCTCGTGGGCGCGAACATGATCGTGGGCGTGGACACGAACCCTTCGAAGCGTGCGCTCGCCGAAAAATTCGGCATGACGCATTTCGTCGACCCGCGCGAAGTCGCGGGCGATCTGGTGCCGTATCTCGTCAATCTCACGCAAGGCGGCGCCGATTACAGCTTCGAATGCATCGGCAATGTCGAGGTGATGCGCCAGGCGCTCGAATGCTGCCATAAAGGATGGGGCGTTTCGGTCATCATCGGCGTTGCGGGCGCGGGCCAGGAAATCAAGACAAGGCCTTTTCAGCTCGTCACCGGCCGCGTCTGGAAAGGAAGCGCGTTCGGCGGCGCGAAAGGCCGGCGCGACGTGCCGCGTATCGTCGACTGGTATATGGATGGCAGGATCAACATCGACGATCTCATCACGCACACTTTAAAGCTCGAGGACATCAACACGGGTTTCGATCTGATGCATGAGGGCAAGTCCATCCGCAGCGTCGTTGTGTTCTGACGCCCGCATCATGTCGCCGCCTTTGCTCACGGAGCTTCCGTATCGCCCGGACAGTGCGACGCTTTTCGAAGCGATCGCCGATGCACCGTGGGCCGTTTTCCTGGACGGCGGCCTCCACCATCCCGGGCAATCGCGCTACGACATCCTGGCGGCCCAGCCTTACGTACGGCTCGTCACGCGTGGCGCACTGACCGAAATCCACT
>DATLEF010000089.1:0-39766 GCA_035525455.1 Burkholderiales bacterium | reverse complement strand
TACATATGACTGAATTTAAAGGGATTTCTGACTAATCATAGCGCACTGTAGCGGCCAAGGGTGCGACTTTGATGTTTCGTAAGCGTCAGGTCGTCCGTTCGAGTCGGACCAGCGGCACCAACCGACGTGTGCCACGTCGGTTGGTGCCAAGGCACCAGAAATCACGAACAGAAGGAAACCTAGGTTTCCTTCCGTAACCTTCCTCCCTTTGGCTCGTCCTACTCGCTCCGCTCCATCAAGCCCGTTGCGTACAAACAAAAGGGAACCCGAGGTTCCCTTTGTAAGCGCTCATCGTTCACTCAAGCGGCTTTGCGGGCGACTTCGGTTTTGATCGCCCACATGGCTTTCTCGAGGTCGGCTTCGGTGTTGAAAAACGACATCGAGATACGCAGCGCGTCGTCTTTGACGTTGGCCACGACGCCATGACGCTCGCGGAGCCGATCCATCAGGCCGGAAGCATCGGAGACGAGTACGTTGACGATGTGCCCGCGTTCCTCCCAGGCTTCGGGCGTTTGCGTGCGCAGGCCAGCGGTTTTCAACATTTTCAAGCACGCGCTCGAAAGCTCGCGCACGCGCTGCTCGATGTGAGTGAGACCTATCGATTGCAGGAATTCCGCGCCTCGCTGGAGCACGCGCACGCCGAGAAAATTCGGATTGCCGCCTTCGAATCGATGGGCGACGCTCGTGTAGTCGAATTGACTGTGCGCGTGCGTGCGCGCGGCAAGCGATCCGGGGGCTTTGATGAACGGCGTCTTCAAAGCGTCGACGAGTTCCTCACGACAATACACGATGCCGCTGCCGGTCAGGCCGAAAAGGCCTTTGTGACCGCCGATAGCCACGACGTCGGCGCCAAGCTCTCGAAGTGGCCTGGCGATGATCCCTGCAGCCTGGACCCCGTCGACGACGAGCTTCACGTCGCGTTCACGGCAGATCCGGCCAAGCCCCTGCAGGTCGACGCGGTAGCCGTTGCCGTAGGTGATGTAGGCCGTCGAAACCACGCGCGTGCGCGCGTCCATCTTTTCCACGAACGCATCCAGCGGGAGGCGTCCGTCACGGTGCTCGGCGTAGCGGATCTCCACGCCTTTCGCTTCCCAGTGCTTCCACACCCACACGTTAGCGAGGTGCTCCATATTGGTGAGCACGACGTTGTCGCCTGCTTTCAGGTCGAACCCATGCGCGGCGATGTTGAGCCCTTCGGTCGTGTTCTTCGTAAACGCGATTTCCGCGGGCTGTGCTCCCAACAGCTGCGCGAGCGCCGATCGCGCCGCCGCGGTATTCGATGCGGACCACGCGTCGGCGCCCGCGTTTTCGTACACGTCGCGCGTGTAGTCGAGCAGTGCCTGCTCCTGACACCGCGGCGGCACCGTTTTGCGCGCAACGTCGAGATAGGTCCAGCGTTTGAGACTCGGAAACTCCTCCCGCAGCGCGGTCCAGTCAGGCGTCGCGGTTTTCACAGGACACCCGAGATGCCGCCGTCGAGGTTGATGCTGCTGCCGGTAACGTAGCTCGCGGCGTCGGAGACGAGGAACGCGATCACGTTCGCGACTTCCTCGGCTTCGCCGACTCGTTTCATCGGAATGTCCTTGGACACGTTCGCGTAGTACTGCGCGGCGCTGATGCCGTCGCGTTTGTAACGCCGTTCGTGCTGGCCCGATTTGATTCTTCCGATGCAAACCGTATTCACGAGGATGTTGTCGGCGGCGAATTCCTTCGAAAGCGCTTTGGTGATCGCGAGGCCGGCCGCGCGCGACACGCTCGTGGGATACGACTGCGCGCCAGGCTGCTTTGCGCTCGTGATCGTGATATTGACGATGCGTCCGCCGCCCTGTTTTTTCATGTACGGGACAGCGAGTCGGGTGCAGCGGATTGCGCCGAACACTTTCAGCTCGATATCGGCCGACCATTCTTCGTCGGTGAGCTCGAGGAACGCGCCGCGCTTCGAGGTGCCCGCATTGTTGACGAGAATGTCGATGCGGCCGAAGCGGTCTGCGACGGCTTTGATGAAACGTTCCACGTCGGCGGCCTTGCTCATGTCTGCAACCAGAGCGAGTCCCTGTGCGCCAAGCTTCTGGATTTCCGATCCGACCTGATCGAGCGGCTCTTTGCGACGCGCGCAAATTGCGACATGCGCCCCTTCTTCGGCGAGACGCAGCGCAGTTGCTCTGCCTATGCCCTCGCTGCCGCCGGTTACGATCGCAACTTTGCCTTTAAGTCCGAGTTCCATGTCGATATCCTTGTCCTGGTTTTCGAGTTGAAGCGTATAGGTCTAACTTGCGGCATACCGCTTGCTGCTGCGGCATGCCCGCGCGCATTTGTTGTTTCAAGCGTCGCGCGCACATGAAGGATTTGCGGGCACATTGTAACGCCTGGCATGCTGGGATCGAATCTGGCGGCGCAGGAACTCATCGCCGGGCGGTTCGCCTTAGCCAAGCCTTCGGAATAGTCGTAGCATGGCAGTTGTTCGCGGTAACACCGAGCGACGAGTCCGCTACGCTGGAGAGTCCCATGATGGCCGTTACGGTCCCGATGTTGCGCAAGCCGAGCTGCGCTTTGCAGTACCTGCTCCGTCTCGGCGCCGCGCTTGCGCTCGTGCTATCGGTCGACGCCGCCGCGCAAACCGCTCCGCGGGCTGCGCCGGGTCAGCGCGAGCTGACGGTCGACGCGCTTTCGGTGGTCAAGGTTAAAAGCCAGGCGGTGCGCGATGCACGCAGCTCGGGCACGCTCGGCACCGAGCGCGAGGGCACGGGAATCGTGATCGACTCGAACGGGCTCGTGCTGACCATCGGTTATCTCATTACCGAGGCCGAGAAGGTCGAGCTCTCAACCGCCGACGGCAAGGTGTTTCCCGCGACGGTGATCGGTTACGAGAGCACGACCGGCATGGGACTCGTGAAAGCGTTAACTCCGCTGCCAGTCAAGCCCGTCGATATCGGCGAATCGGCGGTCGCGGCGGAGCGCGAGCTCGTATTGATCGTCGGCTTCGACGGCGTCGCGCCGGCCTATATCGTGTCCAAGCGGCCTTTCGTGGGCTATTGGGAATACCTGCTGAACGAAGCGATTTACACCGCGCCGGCCACTGTCAACTGGCAGGGGGCCGCGCTGCTCAACCGCGAAGGAAAACTTCTCGGCATCGGCTCGCTCGCAGTCGGCGACGCGATGGGAACGCGCGCAAATATTCCCGGCAACATGTTCGTGCCGATCGACCTTGTGAAACCGGTGCTCGGCGACATCATTGCGAACGGCAAGTCCACCGCCAAACCGCGGCCGTGGCTCGGCATCAACACGCAGGAAGTCCAGGGCAACCTGATCGTTACGCGCGTTTCGCCCGACAGTCCTGCGGACGATGCGGGTTTGCAGAAGGGGGACGTGATAGTAGGAGTCGGCGGCACCTCGATCCAGGGTCAGGCCGACTTCTACACGAAGCTGTGGGCGACAGGCCAGGCAGGCGTAGACGTGCCTATCGAAGTCCTGCATCGCAATCAGCTGCAGAAATACACGGTGAAGTCGCGCGACCGCGACAGCTACTTCCGGGCAAGAACCGTTTATTGATTCGAGCCTAGCGGCGACCCAGGCGTCGAGGGAACGGTCTACGATCCTCGCGCACATCGACGTTCGCGTTTCGTTCGCGCAACGCCGGAAACAAGAGTCCATTATTTGACGCTGGGTGCGGGGCGCGCTTAGACTGCGCACCTCTTCGCAAAGGCTCCCCGCACCAGACTTTCATGGACAGCTCCCAGAATACCTTCACCGGCACCGAACACTGGACTCGCAAAGGCGACGTCAAGCTTTTCCTGTGGGAGAAGCCGGCTGTCGCCGGCGTCGCAAAGCGCGGCACCATCCTCTTCGTGCACGGCTCCTCGATGGCGTCGCAGCCCACGTTCGATCTGCACGTGCCCGGACGCGCGGGATCCTCGGCGATGGACTGGTTTGCCGAGCGCGGCTTCGACACCTGGTCGGTCGACATGGAAGGCTACGGCCGCTCGGACAAGCATCGCGACCTCAATTTCGATATCGCCAATGGTGTCGACGATCTCGCTGCGGCGAGCGACTACATCATAAAAACACGCGGCGTCCGGCAATTTCTGGTCTACGGTATCTCGTCCGGAGCGCTGCGCGCTGCCGGTTTCGCACAGCGTCATCCGGAGCGCGTGGCGCGCCTCGCGCTCGATGCTTTCGTCTGGACGGGTAAAGGCAGTCCGACGCTCGCCGAGCGCACCAAAAAACTGCCGGAGTTCAAAAAAATGAATCGGCGTCCGATCGACCGCGCCTTCGTGCATTCCATTTTCAGCCGCGATCATCCGGGCTGCGCCGAGGAAAAGGTGGTCGAAGCTTTTGCGGACGCGGTACTTGCGCTCGACGATTCGGTGCCCACCGGAACCTACGTCGACATGTGCTCGAAGCTGCCGGTCGTGGATCCTGAAAAAATCACTGCGGCGACGATCGTCATGCGCGGCGAGTTCGACGGCATCGCCGGCTTCGACGATCTGCTCGAATTCTTCAAACGCCTGCCGAACGCCGACAAGCAGTTCGCGGTGATGGCGGGCATTTCGCACGCGAGCTTTCAGCAGATCAATTACCTCACGGCCTATCACATCCTCCATTCGTTTTTCACCCAGCCCGAGCCGCTCTACCGCGGCTGAACCACGGGGGAACGCGCTCGCGCACCGTCTGTCTTAACACACGGGGCTTTGTCCCTAGCCGTGTCGTCGTAGTCGCGGACAGGCGCGTTAATAATCCGAGGAGGAGTACATGTCACAAGGCATCAAACGCGGTATCGCCCTGGCGTTTGCCGCGGCAGCGCTGATCGCCGCAGCGCAGGCGAACGCGCAGGCGTGGCCGTCCAAAACTGTTCGCATCGTCGTGCCGTTCGGACCCGGCGGCGGGACGGACATCCAGGGCAGGCTGCTCGGCAAGAAATTCACCGAAAGCATGGGGCAGACTTTCGTTCTCGAAAACCGTGCCGGAGCGGCCGGACTCATCGGCGCGGAAATCGTCGCGAAGTCTCCGCCGGACGGCTACAACATACTCTTTACGACCGCATCGCTGGCGGTCAACGTGAGTCTTTACAAGAAAAGCGCGATCGATCCGGTGAAGGATCTGACACCGGTCAGCTGGATCTCTTCAGTGCCGCTCGTGCTCGTGGTGCATCCGAGTGTGCCGGCCAAGAACGTAAAAGAGCTCGTGGCGCTCACGAAGAAGCGCGCCGGCAAGATGAATGTGGCATCCAACGGCAGCGGCACGACCAGTCATCTTTCGATCGAAATGCTGAGGCAGCTGGCGGGTGTAGACGTCACGCACATTCCCTACAAAGGCGGCGGACCCGCGATCACCGCGATGCTCACCGGCGAGGTGGATTTCACGTTCGCAACGGCCCTCGCAGCACAGCCGCACATCAAGTCCGGAAGAGTGCGTCCTCTCGCGGTCACAACGGGCAAGCGTTCGAGCACGTTCCCGGATCTGCCGACGATGGATTCGCTCTATCCCGGATTCGAATCCGACAACTGGTACGCGATGTTCCTGCCGGCCGGCACGCCCAGGGAAATCGTGGCGAAGCTGAACGCGGAAATCGTAAGGGCGCTGAAATCGCCGGACGTTCGGGACTTCATTACCAAGGAGGGTGGCGATCCCGTCGGCAGCTCGCCCGAAGAGCTCGCGAAATATTTCCGGCGTGAAATCGAAAAATACGCAAAGGTGATCAAGGCGGGGAACATCACGGCCGAATAAGCTCGCACGCGCTTTCCCGGAACGCCCGGCATCCAAGCCGGGCGTTTTGTTTTCTGCGCCGCGGTTAGAATGGAAGGCGCGCGCTGATGAACGCGACTGTGCCTATCCCATGTACGGAAGGTCTCCATGATGAAACCCCTCAACCAGCTCACCGCATCTGAAATCGTGCAAGCCGTCGCATCGGGCAATGCAACATGTGAAGCGGTCGCACGCGCATGTCTCGAGCGCATCGCCGAGCGCGACCCCCGCGTTCAGGCGTGGCAGTTCATCGACCGCGATCTCGTGTTGCGGGAGGCGCGCGCGCTCGATGCGCGGGGCACGCGGGGACCGCTGCACGGCGTGCCGATCGGAATGAAGGACATCATCGACACGCACGACATGCCGACCGAATACGGTTCGCCCATATATAAAGGCCATCGCCCCGCAGGAGATGCCTCCTGCGTGGCGCTCTCGCGCAGAGCCGGCGGTCTCATCATGGGCAAGACGGTCACGACCGAATTCGCGAATCGCTATCCCGGCAAGACGATGAATCCGTTCGACCCCCAGCGCACGCCAGGCGGCTCGTCGAGCGGCTCGGCTGCCGCGGTCGGGGATCACATGGTGCCGCTCGCAATCGGCACGCAGACGACGGCCTCGACGATTCGGCCTGCATCGTTTTGCGGCTGCGTAGGCTACCGGCCCACCTGGGGCGATCTGCGCTGCGTCGGCGTAAAGGAAGCAGCGGGCTCGCTCGACACACTGGGCCTGATCGCGCGCTCGGTCGACGACATCGCGTTGTTTCGCGAAGTGCTCGTCCGCGGGACGCCTGAGCCGCTGCCCGAATCCGGGGACAAGCCGCGCATCGGATTTTGCCGTACGCACCTGTGGAACGAGGCCGAGCCTGCGACACAGGCTGCACTGGAGACGCTTGCGCGCACCCTGGCTGCGCGCGGCGCCGACGTGAAAGACATCGCACTGCCGCCGCAGTTCGAAGGTATCCCAGAAGCGCATCGCTGGATATCGAGCTTCGAGTTTTCGCGCAATTTCACGTGGGAGATCGAGAACCACTGGGAGCGCATCAGCGAGATGCTGCGCAACGGCCGTCTGAAAGACGGTCTGTCGTGCTCGTTCGAGCAGTACCGGGAAGCACGCGATCACGCAGAGTCGTGCCGCGCGATGCTGAACGTTGCATTCGGCGATTGCGACGTGCTGCTCGTACCCGCAGCTGCGGGCGAGGCGCCGGTAGGACTCAACTCGACCGGCAATGCGTCATTCTGTGCGATCTGGACGACGATGCACGTGCCGGCCATCACGCTTCCGCTCTTCAAGGGGCCGCACGGGCTGCCGGTGGGGGCGCAGTTCGTCGCCAGGCGAAATGCAGACCGGAAGCTCATGGCTGTCTGTAAGTGGGTCGAGCGTCAGATGCGCTGAGTGGACCTGTCCGTCCGATCCACATACCATCAGTCACCTGACATTCCATTCCAACCATGCCTGCGTGGCTCCTCCCGGCTGTTAAGCTGATCCTGCCGCACGTCACCGCCATCGTCGCAGCGGCGACGCCCGCGTTCACGCGGCTGAAAGGAAAAGCGCAGGAAGAGCAGGGCAGCATCGTGCAGCAGCAGATCGCCGAGTTGCAAACGGCCGCGTCCCAAAACGCCACTCATGTGAAGGAACTTGCAGAGCAGTTGCGCCAGACGGTGACGGCACTGGAGCAGGCTGCAGCTACTGCCGAAAAACGCCTTAAACGCGTTTACGCGCTCGCCTTCGGCGCGGTGCTCGTGTCGATCGCTGCGCTAGTCACCGCGCTGTACGCCTTGTACTAATCTCGCTAACGCGCCTGTACGCCGAGCACGCGGCTCGCGCTGCAGGGACAGCACGCCGAACGCTTTGGCAGGCGCGTCCGGGACCTGTATCGAAAAGTATTCGACTTTGCGCACGGTATCGGCCATGGATTCCCCTAAAGGGTGAAACGCAACGATGAAAGCAGCGCGCCGGGCAGTCGCGTGCTCGCGGTGGAGCGCTCGTAGTACGTCGACGTGCTGACGAGGAGCTCACGTTCGCGAGTGAGAGCAAGCAGATTATCGCCGAGCATTCGGTAAAGCGTATCGTCGAAGCGCAGGACGTTGACCGGCGCGACGATCCGCCCGCCTTCGACCCAGAAAGTCGCGAAGCGCGTCATGCCCGTGATCCGGCCCGCGGGCCGGTCGGAAAAGTTGAGATACCACAGGTTGCCGATATAGAGTCCCGTGCCCAGCGCATCGAGCGCGTCGACCGTCGCGAGATCGCCCGGTGCGAGATCGATCGATTCGGGCCGCTCTCCTGCGTTCGCACCGTTCGTCGTGAGCCCATATTCGCGTGCAGAGCGCGGCGATACGAGACTCTCCGCGAGCGTGCCCCCCGCAATCAGCGTGACACGCGGAGGGCGCGTGTAGCCCTCCTGCTGAAAGGCGGGTGCAATGCCGTCTTCGGTATTTTCCGCGAGCGTGACTTTCTGCGACAGCCTTTCGTCGTGCTCCATTTTCAGCAGCGGACTCTGGCGCGTCGCGCGCGCGCGTGCGGAAAAGCCTTCGAGCGCGAGCAGATAAACGATTTCTTCCAGCGCACGCGGCGCAAGAAAAGCACGGTACTCCCCCGGCGGCAGCGTCATCGCCGGCGTTGCAAGCGCGCCCAGCCTTTCCGCGTCCTCGCGCAGCTTCGCTTCGAATATCCCGGCGTTCCACTCAAGTCCCGCATAGCTGTTTTTGACAGCTTTGTCAGCGTGCAAATGCAGGCTCCAATCGAAGACGAAGCTGTCGATCTCGTGCCAGTTGCGCTGGCCGAGCGAGTTCGCGAATCCCCGCGCGATCGTGCCGCCCGCATAGAAACCCACGAAATCCACATCGCGCGCAAGGGTCGTCGCCTGCTGCACGACGTCTTCCGGCTGCGGGATGCGCCCCCGACGCTCTACATCGGTCGAATTCGGCTCTTCTGAGATGAGCAGCCAGGGATCTTCGGGCAGGTGCGCGAGGATGCCCCGCAACTGCTCCAGTGTCGCCCGGGCAAGCGCGAAATCGTCAGCGCCTCCGGCAAGCGCAATGCTCGCGTACGCCTGCCGGCGGGCGCGGACGAGCCGCATCGACAGGTACCGCTGCTCGATCGTGCCGGCCTGCCGCACGCGCGCGTGATTGAAGCGCACGAAATCGGAACGCTCCCCCGCAAGCGAGCAGAGCAGCGTCTCATCGCGCGCCAGGTTCGCGCACAGGCGCTGTACGAGCTCGAAAAAATCAGACTTCACGCGGCCTCGCCGCCGAACACCTCGACGTTCGAGAACAATCCGGCAGGCGACGCATGCCCCACGTGTATCACCTGATTCGGCTCGCCTTTGCCGCAATAGAGCGTGCCATGAACTTCGCGCGTATCGCGGTTGCCCAGCATCTTGAGGCTGCGCCAGAAATCCGCAGACACGCCGCGGTAGTTCGGATTTTTAACGATGCCTTTGCGCACGCCGTTCTCGATCAACTCGCCCCATTCGCAGCCGAACTGAAACTTGTTGCGTGAGTCGTCGATCGACCACGAGACGTTCGTCCGCACGAGAACCCCGCGCTCGATCGAAGCGAGCATCTCTTCGAGGGTGCTCGACCCCGGCTCGATGTTGAGGTTGGCCATGCGATCTATCGGCGCGCGGTTCCAGCTGCACGCGCGCGAGTTCGCGGTTCCCTGCGTGCGTGCGCGCGACTGTGAGAGATGACCGCCGAGCGGACGCTCGAGGATGCCTGAACGTATCAGCCAGACTTTTTCGGCAGTAGAGCCGTCGTCGTCGAAAGCGTAGGTCGCAACTTCGTCGTCGACGGTCGGGTCGTAAGTCACGTCGAGGAGCGGCGAGCCGTACTGGTAAGAGCCGATCATGTCGAGCGTGACGAAGCTCGTTCCCGCGTAATTGCGTTCATCACCCAGGATGCGGTCGAGCTCGAGAGGGTGCCCGATCGATTCGTGGATTTGCAGCATCATCTGGTCCGGCATGAGCATGAGATCCATGCGCCCGGCCGGACAATTGGGTGCAGCCAAAAGCTGCAGCGCTTCCCCGGCGAGACGGGCGCCGCAGCCGATGAAGCCGCTGCGAGGCAGCCGCTCGAGGCTCCCTTGCCGCGCATCGGAGAAGCTGCGCGCCTGTGTCTCCGCACCTTCGTTCGCAGTCATGCGCGCGTATGGCACGGCGTACACAAAACGTTGGTACACGTCGCCGCCGGTATTCGTGAGATAGAGCTGCACGACCTGCCGGAGCTCGAGGCTTGCATAGCGCTCGACGATGCGATCGTCGACACGTGCCGCGCGGCATTCGTCGGCCAGCAGATCGTACAGCTCCGAGCGTCCGACTGCGCTCTCGAATTGGGTTGCGCTGACGCGCTCGCCTTTCGGCGACGGCATGTCGCGCGGCGCATACCGATAGACGCTGAGATCGCGTGTTGCATCGGCCCATGCGGTCGCTCGGTCGAGCGCTGCCTGCAAGCCCGCGGGAGACAGATCGCTCGTGCCGCAATAGCCGTAACCGCCTTCGGTCATTGCAACCAGCATCGCGCCGCGATCGGTGCTCAAGCGCGGCGGCTCGATCGTATCCTGGCGCACGGCGAGCTGCTCCTGCGTCTCTTCGACGCAGCGCAGCGACCAGAACGGCGCAGTGGAATGCAGGGAACGAAAACGAGTGCGTATCAATTCGTGCATGTGATGAGAGACCAGGTGAAGTGGCGGCGTTCGTTCGGGCGTCGTCTTGCTGAGCGCGTACGCGTATTGTAATGTGCGGCATGCCCAAACCGCTTCACGACGCAGGCAAAGTTTCGGCCCGCGTGAAAGTGCGCCGGCTCGAATCGAATTTCTTCGCACGCTCGAGCTCACTGGCGCTGGACAGATGAAGAAACCTCTGGAAGTACTCGAGCTTTACCCCGAACACGATTACACGCTGCACGCTGCGTTTGCGAGCCGGGCGAGCGCGGGGCCGCAGCGCCCGTTCATATTTTTCGAGGAGCGGACGTGGACCTGGACGGAGTTCGACGCACACGTGAGAAAGGTTGCTGCGCTGTTGATCGCTCGCGGCATCAGAAAAGGCGATCGCGTCGGTGTCATCGGCCGCAACAGCGACGCACACGTGTTCATGCTGTTCGCACTGGCGCGCATCGGCGGAATCATGGTGCCGGTAAACCCCGAGTTTGGCGTCGAGGAAGCGCGCTACATTCTGAACCATGCGGAAGTGAGCGGCGTCGCCACGAGCAGCGAGACGCTGAATATTGCACGCGAGGCGTGTACGGGGCTCGCGAAAGCGCCCTGGTTCGTAACACTGGACGCGCCGTCGGACGGTGTGCAGTCACTGCAGAAGGCAGCGGAGGCCGTGGCGCCGCGCGCATTGCCCGTGGACATCACCGCCGACGATACCGTTCTGATCGTCTACACCTCCGGCACGACGGGTTTTCCCAAAGGTGCGATGCACAGCCAGCGGAGCTTCGTCACCGGCGGGGAGGCGTTCGTGCAGCGTGTTTATCTGCAGCCCGACGATCGAGTCATGATCGTGCTGCCGCTCTTTCATATGAACGCGCTGTTCTATTCGGTCGCGGGCACGCTCTCGGCGGGCTGCAGCATGATCATCGTGCCGCGCTTCTCGGCTTCGACGTTCTGGAAAATGGCGGCCGACTACCGCGCAACCGAGGTGAACATCATCGAAGCGATCGGCACCATACTGATGAACCGGCCGCGCGCTGAATTTCGTGCGGATCACAAGCTGCGCGCCGTGTATGGCGTACGGCACAGCATGGAAGCGACGTTTCGCGACGAATTCAGGATTCCGCATCTCATCGGCGGCTATGGGATGACCGAAATTCCCGGCGTCACCTGTAATCCAATAGAAGGTGTGCGCAAACCCGGCAGCATGGGGCCGATCGGCCGCCATCCCGACCCCGAGCGGCCGTGGGCGCAATGCCGCGTCGTCGACGACGAAGGACGCGACGTGGGCGTCAACGAAGAAGGCGAGCTGCTCGTCAAGACGCCGATCATCATGCAGGGTTACTTCCGCGACCCGGAGCAGACGAAGGACGCTTTTGAGGACGGCTGGTTCAAGACGGGCGATCTCGTCAAGCGCGACGGGGACGGTTTTTTCTTTTTCATCTCGCGCAAGAAAGACATCATCCGCCGGCGCGGCGAGAACATCGCGGGCGCCGAGCTCGACCGCGTCGTGGGAGCGCATCCCGCGGTGCACGAAGCGGCTGCGTTGCCGGTGCCCGCGGAGCTCGGCGAAGACGAGATCCTCGTTGCGGTCGTGCTGAAACCGGGCGAGAGCGCTACGGCGCAGGACATCGCGCAGTGGTGCCGCGATCATCTGGCGCCTCAGAAGGTCCCACGCTACGTGCTGTTCTTAAAAGACCTGCCGCATACGCCTACGCACAAAGTAGCGAAAGCGGTCCTCAAGAAAGATGCGACGCTCAAACAGCGTGCGATCGACCTGGAAAAGTAACGCCGTTGATTTTTGAAGAACTCGCGCGTTGATGCAATAGCACAGCGGCGTTACCATCGACGGCAAACCGAGGAGAAACAGAATGAACCGGCAGGGCCGTGTTTTTCTCTGCGCGCTGCTCGCGCTGGGCAGCAGTCTCGCTCAAGCGCAGGGCGCGGCGACGTATCCGGCGAAACCGATCCGGCTCGTGCTGCCGTATCCGCCCGGCGGCGGCTCCGACACCATAGGCCGGCCTCTCGCGCAACGCGTCTCGGAGAGCGTCAAGCAGCAGATCATCATCGACAATCGTGGCGGCGCCAGCGGTAACATTGGAATGGAAATCGTCGCCAAGGCGCCACCGGACGGCTACACGATCGTGTTTGCGCTCACTGCACAGCTGGCAGTCAATCCGAGCCTCTATAAGAAGCTCCCGTACGATCCGCTCAAAGATTTCGCGCCGATCACGCTGCTCGCGACGGGTCCCTACATACTCGTCGTCCATCCTTCGCTGCCGGTGAAGTCCGTGAAGGAACTGATCGCACTCGCGCGTTCGCGTCCCGGACAGATCACTTACGCTTCGTCCGGAAACGGAAGCGGCGGACATCTCGCGAACGAGCTTCTGAACAGCATGGCGAACGTGAAGATGCTCCACATCCCGTACAAAGGGGGCGGTCCCGCCCTCGTCGACCTGCTCGCCGGTCACGTCCAGGTGCTGTTTGCGACGTGGGTTTCGAGCAAGCCGCACATCGAAAGCGGCCGCATCCGCGCGCTCGGCGTCAGTACCGCGAAGCGCCTGCCCGGCGTCAACATTCCGACCATAGCGGAAGAAGGCCTGCCGGGTTTCGATGCGGGCGTGTGGTACGCTTTTCTCGCGCCCGCGGGTACGCCGCGGGACATCGTGGCGAAGCTCAATTCCGAAATACTGCGGGCCGCGAATCATCCCGAATACAGGCGGGTGCTGGCGGCCGCGTCCATCGATCTGGTCGGCAGCACACCGGAAGAGCTCGCGAAGTTCATGAAAAGCGAAATCACCAAGTGGGCGAAAGTGGTCAAGGACGCGAACGTCCACGTGGACTGAACCTACGCCGGACACGGCTGAATGCGCGAAAGCAAAACAGTAGGTCTTGCAGTCGTCGGCTCGGGCCGCATCGGCGCGCTGCGCGCACAGCTCGCGGCAGCGCATCCGGCCGTGAATTTCATCGCGGTGTCTGATCAGGATCCCGCAAAGGCACAGGCGCTCGCGACGAAGGTTGGCGCCCAGTTCCACAGCGGCGACAACGAAGACGTGATCTCGCGGCCTGAAGTCACCGCAGTGATCGTGTCGACCAGCGAAGGCGAGCACGTCGAGCCTATCGTGAGGGCGATCGAACTCGGCAAACGCGTGCTTGTGGAGAAGCCCCTCGCACTGACGCTCGCCGATGCGGATCGGGTCTTGCGAGCGATAGACAAATCAGGCGCTGACGTGCGCGTGGGTTACAGCCGGCGCTACAAAGACCGCTATCTGCTCGCAAAGGAGCAGATCGTACAGGGACGAATAGGCAAGGCCGTCGGCGGCGCTGCACGCGTCTTCAACTCACGCTCGCAGGCGCTGGCGATGCTGGCGCGCAATCCGCACGCGACTCCGGTGGTCGATGCGCTCACCTATTACGTCGATCTCATGAACTGGCTGCTCGAAGGCAGGCGCATCGTCGAGGTTTACGCGCGGGGCCAGATGGGGGTGCTGAAAAATGCCGGACACGACGTCGCCGACGTGAGTTACGCCATCCTCACCTACGACGACGGCACGGTGGTGAATCTCGGCGTGAGCTACGCGCTGCCGGAGAAGTATCCGGCGCTCGGCCATGCCGCGCGCGTGGAAGTGCTGGGCACCGACGGCGTCATCATTCTCGACGACGATCATACCGATCAGCTGATGTACAGCGAGAAAGGGATACCGCACGTGTATCTGCCGGACCACACGGTAAACATGGTGTTCCTGCAAAGCGGCACGCCGGGCGACTGGGCGCTGGGCGAATTCTACGGGCCGATCGCGAACGAGACCCGCGCGTGGCTCGATTATCTTTCGATGGGCCGCGCCTGCGTGCTGGCGACGCCGCAGGAAGCGCGCGTCAACCTCGAAGCGACGCTTGCGATCGAACACTCGGTGGCGACAGGACGCCCTGTCACACTTCCGCTCGCGCAGTAGCGAGCGCTACGCGAGCACACTAAGGATGGGGAGGTTACGGAGGGAAACCATGCGGTTTCCCTCTGTTCGTGTACCGCTGCCGCGCCCGCGTGGCATTGGTCCTCGCTATAGCCAGGACCAAAAGCTGCCACGCTCCTGGATGAAGAAGCGGGCCAGAACCATTTTGTGTACTTCCGATGCACCGTCGACGAGCCGCGCCTGGCGCGCGTAGCGGTATATCCATTCGAGCGGCGTGTCTTTCGAATAGCCGCGGGCACCGTTCAGCTGGATCGCGGTATCGACGGCCTGGTGAAGCACATCGGCCACGGCTACTTTAGCCATCGAGACTTCCTTGCGCGCGAAATCGCCGCGATCGAGCTTGTCTGCCGCGCGCATGACGAGAAGGCGCCCGATCTCGATCTGCATTGCCGCATGGCCCAGCAGCCCCTGCACGCTTTCGCGATCGGCGAGCTTCATGCCGTTGTTGCTGCCGCGTTCCGACACGTAGTCTGCGGCGATGTCCATCGCGCGGCGCGCGAGTCCGAGCCAGCGCATACAGTGGGTGAGGCGCGCCGGGCCGAGCCTGATCTGGGTGACTTTAAGCCCGTCGCCCACATTCATGAGACGGTCTTCGTCAGCGATTACGAGCCCGTCGAACTCGAGCTCGCAATGGCCGCCGTGCTCCTCTGGCCCCATGATCGGTATGCGCCGCACGATGCGCCAGCCCGGCTGGTCGCGATCGAACATGAAGGCGCTCAAACCCTTCCTCGGGTCGTCCGAAGTTTTCGCGATAAGGAGGAAATGCTGCGCGACGCCGGCGCCCGTGATGAACCACTTGCGGCCGCGCACGATCCACTTGTCGCCTTCGCGCGTCGCGGTCGTCAGCATCATGGTCGGATCGGAGCCTGCGCCGGGCGCGGGCTCGGTCATGACGATGGCCGAACGCACTTTACCGTCGACGATGGGCTGCAGCCAGCGCGCTTTCTGCCGATCGGTGCCGATCTTGTTGAGCACCATCATGTTGCCGTCGTCGGGCGCGGCGCAATTGAACACGACCGGACCGAAGAGCGAGTAATTCATTTCCTCGTAGCAGGCCGCCATGCCGACGACATTCAACCCCTGTCCGCCGCGCTCCGCCGGCATCTGCGGCGCCCACAGCCCTGCGGCCTTCGCTTTGGCGCGCAGGGTCTCGAGCAGCCCGAGCTCGATGTTCTCGTGCGCGTCGAACGACCCCGGATCGCTCTCGAGCGGCAGCACGTGTTCCAGCACGAATTCACGATAGCGCTGGCGATAGCTTTCTGTTTTGGCGTCGAGTTGAAAGTTCACGGTGAGTGGCTCGAGTGGGTATGGGTTCGAATCGGTGTACGAAGTTACGGCGTGCTGCCTGCATTGTCCGGTTTCACCAGCGCTATCGCACGCTCGCGCAGAACGAATTTCTGAATCTTGCCGGTCGCGTTCTTGGGCAGCTCGCCGAAGACGACTTTCTTTGGCGCCTTGAAGTGCGCAAGCGTCGCCCGGGCGTGCGCGATCAGCTCCTCCCCCGTCGCATGTTCATCGGGCTTCAGCGTCACGAAAGCGACCGGCACTTCGCCCCATTTGGCATCGGGCGCCGCTACGACCGCGGCTTCGAGCACCGCAGGGTGCGCGGCCAACGTGCGCTCGACTTCGATCGATGCGATGTTTTCTCCGCCGGAGATGATGATGTCCTTTGCGCGGTCTCTGATCTCGACATAGCCATCCTGATGCATGACCGCAAGGTCGCCCGTGCGAAACCAGCCGTCGGGCGCAGCCTTACGCGTGGCGTCGTCGTCGCGATAATAGCCGAGCATGACGTTGTTGCCGCGCAGCGCGAGCTCGCCCAGCGTGCTGGCGTCGGCGGGAACGTCGTTGCCGCGGCCGTCGACCACGCGCAACGCCTGAGAAACGACGTTGCCGACGCCCTGGCGCGCTTTGAATCGCGCCTGCTCGTGGGCGTGCAGTGTGTTCCATTCGGACTGCCATTCGCAGATGACAGCCGGACCGAAAGTTTCAGTGAGGCCGTACAGATGGGTCACGTCCATTCCCAGCTCGGCCATGCGGGCGAGCAGTGCCGGAGTGGGCGGCGCGCCGCCGGTCGCAACGCGCACGCGCCGGCCAAGGTGCTCATGCGGCGCGGAGCGATCCCACGCCAGCATGATGAGGATCGTGGGTGCTGCATTGAAGTGGGTGACACCGGAGACGCCGATGTGCTTCCAGATCAGTGCCGGATCGGCTTTCCGCAGACAGAGATGCGTCGCGCCGGCCGCCGTCACAGCCCAGGTGAAGCACCAGCCGTTACAGTGAAACATTGGCAGCGTCCACAAGAAAACGCTCGCTGAATCGAGCTGCGTGTGGAGCGCCATCGCCAGCGCCTGCAGATAAGCGCCGCGGTGGTGATACATGACGCCTTTGGGCGCGCCGGTAGTTCCACTGGTGTAATTGATCGAGATGAGTCCGCGCTCGTCCGCGACCTCAGTCGAATAAGGCGTAGCCCGTTCGAGCAGCGCATCGTATTCGTCCTGACCGCCTGCGCGCACGAGCTGCAGCTTCCTTCCGACAACGCCTGCGATTTCCGCGGCCGTCATCGCATGGTCGATGTCGTAGATCAGTATCGACGCTCCGGCGTGCTCGACGATTTGTGCGAGATCGCGTGCGGTCAGCCGCGGATTCAATGCGACGAGCACGGCGCCTGAGAAAGGCACGCCGTAATGGCTTTCGAGGAGCACGTGCGTGTTCGGCGCGAGAACGGCAATGCGGTCGCCGTCGGTCACGCCGAGCGCCCGCAATGCGCCCGCGAGACGCAAGGTGCGATCGAGAAACTCTGCGTACGTATAGTGCCGCTCGTCGTCGATCACTGCAATGCGATCGGCGAACACGCGTCCCGCCCGCGCGAGAAACGCGGTGGGCGTGAGCGGCTCGTACGACATCGCCCGGTTCATGGTTTTTCGCTCTTGAAACTTTTCGGATTGGAAATACGCAGCCGGTCTAGCACGCTTTCCCGCAGATGTGCCAGCAGAGCGCGCTGCCTGTCATCGTGTGTGTCGAAAACTCCGGCGCGTATATCCTGTGTGAGCCGGCGCTCGTACTCGGAGAGTCGTGATTCGAGCGCATCACCGGAAAGCGTTTCGCCGTACAGCTTTTCGAGTCGCGCGACCGCCGACTTTACCGGCGCATCTCCAGCCTCAGCTTCCCGCGCTGCGATTGCCATGGCATTCGCGACCATCAGCAGCGCATAGCGCGCTTCACCGCTCGCCAATGGCAGCAGCTCTGAAAGCAGCGTGTCGCGTGCGATCGATAGCAGGTCGGCACCGCTGGGGAGGTTGTTCATTGCCGCTCCGTAAGCTCGAGTATTTCCAGCTCGAGATCGCTCAGTATGTGACCGGTCAGAGCAAGCTCGAGCGAAGGCTCGATCCCGGAACGATGGCGCTCGCGCTGCTGCAAGGCGATAACGGCCCAGCGTACATGCGCCATGACCTGCCAGTACACGAGCGCCGCGCTGTCGACGCGCCGGCCCGACGCCGCCTCGTATTCCCGCAGGAAGTCGTCCGCTTGAGCGACGCCGCCTACAGGGTAGTGGTGCTGGCCGAAGCGCCAGCACTTTGCGAAGAGCCAGCCCACGTCTTCGAGCGGATTGCCGTACCCGACGAATTCCCAGTCGAGCACGCCGCTCATTTTGCCTTCGGCGACCAGGTAGTTTCCGGTGCGGTAATCGCGATGAATGAAAGTGACCTCCTCGCGTTCGGGCGCGCTGATCTCACACCAGCGCAGACCCCATTCGAGCACGGAGTGGCTTTCACGCAGCGTATCGAGGTAAGCGCGATAATGAGCGACATTGTCTCGCGCAAGCCTGGTCTTGAGGAATTCGAGCCCTGCGGACGCGGGCGTGAGCGTATGTATGCGGGCCAAATTCACAGCAAGCTCGCGTGCAAGGCGCTTCCGGTCAGGAACGAGAGCGGCGTCTCGCGCGACTTTGTGACCCGCGGCAACTCCGGGAAGGCGCTCCATGATGAAAAAGGAACGCCCCATGACGGCCGCGTCGTCGCACAACCATAACGCGCGCGGCGCGAGCACTTCCGCGCGCCGCATCGCCTCCAACACGCGAAACTCTTCCGCGCGGCTGAGACTTTCCGCGACTTTGGCGGGGGCATCGATACGCATCACCCAGCGCTGCGGGCCCGCGAACGTTCCACCCTCCACATTGGCATCGACCGCCCAATTCTGCTGCACGGCGCCGCCAGTCATCCGCTCGAGCCGCGAGATGCTCAAGTGATCGGCGGCCACCTTGTCACGAACGAAACCTTCCAGACGTTCGCGTGCGCTGTCGTCGATGGTCATGGAGAAATAAGATAGGCGCCGGCGCGAGCGGACACGAATGGCACGTTAGAATTCGGAACACGCGTTACTGTCACTTGTACTGCCATACGATGAAGATTGCGACCTGGAACGTCAATGGTATTCGTGCCCGGGCGGTGCAGCTCTGCGACTGGGTGGAGCGGGAACGGCCCGACGTCGTCTGCCTGCAGGAGCTCAAAGCGGAGCCCACGCAGGTCCCGGAGCAGTGCAAGCTCGCCGATTATCACGTGTACTGGCACGGCATGCGGGCGTATTCGGGCGTTTCGCTTCACATCAGAAAAGGTTTTTTCGAAAGCGACCCGGAGTTCAGCCATCCCGATTTCGATATGGAAACACGTATCGTGCAGGCCTCTTTCGGTAAGCTCGTCGTCGCGTCGGTTTATGTGCCTAACGGCGGCAAGGATTATCCCGCGAAGTTGAACTTCATGACGAGGCTGGCAGACTGGACGAAGCGATTGCACGACGAAGGCCGCGAGCTTGTCCTCTGTGGCGACATCAATATCGCGCGCACCGAGATGGATGTTCATCCGCGCGAACGCAAAGCGGTCATCGGGCAGCTTCCCGAGGAACGCGAGCTTTTCGAACGCATGCTGGGCCAGCACCTCGTCGACGTCGGCCGCACGCTCGACCCCGACAATCAGGGCATGTTCACGTGGTGGGCGCCGTGGCGCAACATGCGCACACGCAACATCGGGTGGCGCCTGGACTATGTGCTCGCTTCAAAATCGATCGCGTCACGCGCGACGAGCTGCGCGGTGCTTGCGGACGTGGGCACCAGCGACCACGCGCCGGTCATGATGGTTACGAGCTGACGAAACGAAAGACGGTGATCCGACGTTTCCGTGTGCTCGAGCGGAGACCTCCTCCGGATTATCGAGTTTGAGCCGATGCTATACTCTTTTTTACTCGATCGAGCACAGGAGAAATCATCATGCCTGATACCGTAATCACAAAGCGTACGGTGCTCGTTTACGAACCGCATGCGGAAGAAAGTTTCAGCGACGACGCAATCGCCCAGCGCGCGCCGAATTTGAACGGCAGCATCATCGGTCTTCTCGACAACACCAAGGATCTCGCCGACAAGCTGCTCGATGAAGTAAAAAACCTGCTGCTCAAGGATTTCCCGCAAGCGGAATTCCGCAGCTTCCGTAAGAAGAACGTGAGCGGCGCCGAGCCCGACATGCTGGAAAAGCTCGCCACCTGTCACGCCGTGGTGACCGCCGTCGGCGACTGAGGGTCGTGCTCGTCGTGGAGTCTCCGCGACAGCATGGCACTCGAAAGGCGGGGCATTCCGACCGCGACTTTCATCACCCACGCGTTCGCCGGGTACGCTCAGGGTCTTGCGCGAATGCAGAAAATGAAAGCGCTGCCGCTGATCGTAATCCCTCATCCCGTTGCTGCGCGGCCGGTCGAAGAGCTGCGCGAGAAAGTGCGCACGGTGTACTCGGACGTGCGCGCGGCGCTGATCCGATCCGCTTCATGAAAAGCGAAAACCCGTTGGGCGCGCGGCCGTTCGAAGTCGAAGACTCGCTCGACGACGTCCACGCGTTCTTCGATCGCTGCTACGAGAAAGGCTGGACCGACGGCCTTCCCGTCTACCCGCCGACCGAGCGCGCGCTTGCGAGCATGCTGTGCTACACCGATCGCGACCGCTACGACGTCGTTGCAAAAATTCCGCCGCGCGACGGCATTGCGACCGTCGAGAAAATTGCGATCAACGCGGTGATGGCAGGCTGTCGTCCCGAGTATCTGCCCGTGCTGATTGCGGCGATCGAAGCGATGGTCGAGCCGCAGTACAACCTGTATGGCCGTCAGACGACGACACATCCCGGCGCGCACCTGCTGATCGTGCACGGACCACTCCGCAAAGAGCTCGAAGTGAACTGCCGCCAGAACGTGTTCGGCCACGGCTGGCGCGCCAACGCGACGATGGGCAGGGCGCTGCGCCTCATCATGATCAACTTGGGCGGCAACAAGCCCGGCATCACCGACATGGCGACGCACGGGCATCCGGGCAAGTTCAGCTACTGCATCGGCGAAGACGAAGAAGGGAGCCCGTGGAGCCCGCTGCACGTGGAACGCGGACTGGACGCCGGCACGAGCGCCGTCACGGTCATGTGCGCCGAGGCGCCCCACAACATCAACGATATGGTAAGCAAGACGCCGCAGCTTTTTCTGGGGTCGGCGGCTTCGACCATGTCTTCGCTCGGCAGCAACACGCTCTACACGAGCGGCAATGACAGCGAGCACATGCTCGTGATTCCGCACGAGGCGGCGCAATGGCTCGCGGAATGCGGCTGGTCGAAAAACGACGTCCAAGGCTTTCTTTTCGAGAATGCTCGTAAATCGGTGCGCGAGATGAAGGACCGTGGGCACTGGCTCGTCACGCCATTGCCCCGGTGGGTGGATATGAACGATCCGGAGCAGAAGGTGCCGATCGTCGGACGTCCCGAGGATCTAGTGATCGTAGTCGCGGGCGGGACCGGGCGCCATATGAACGCGGTCCTCACCGCCGGCTACACGCGGAGCGTCACGCGCGCCATCGCGCGCAAGGATGGCACGCCGGTTCGCTCGGTCAGCGAATTCGGGAGCTGATCCGCGCCGATCACGCGCCGAGGTCGATGCGACCTGTGCATCATCAGCCCTCCGCATATAGCCCGGATAAGCATCAGCTGCTCACCGCAATGAAGAGACCATTGGCTGCAGTCGTGGGCGTCTTGCTCGTTCTCGGCGCCGCTTCGGCAGCCGCACAGCCTTACCCCGCGAAAGCGATCCGCATGATCGTTCCCGCAGGTCCCGGCGGCGGTGTGGACACGATTGCGCGTTATGTAGGATCAGGCCTCGCTGCCGCGCTCGGGCAGCCGGTGGTCACAGAGAACCGGCCGGGCGCTGGCACCATGCTCGCGTCCGAGCTCACTGCGAAGTCACCGCCGGACGGCTACACGCTGCTGATGGTTACGAACAGCCACGTGATCAACGCCGGCATACACAAGAGCCTGCGCTACGATCCACTGAACGACTTCGCACCCGTGTCGCTCGTCGCGAGCGTGCCGTATCAGGTCGTGGTTCATCCGAGCGTGCCGGTCACGTCCGTGAAGGAGCTGATTGCCCTGGCGAAGCGCCGTCCCGGCGATCTGCTCGCCGCGTCGGCGGGTACGGGTTCCGGAACGCATCTCGCGTTCGAGCTCTTCGCGTCCATGGCACAAGTGAGCATCGTGCACGTGCCCTACAAGAGTGGATCGCCGGCGATCGTCGATCTCATCGGGGGACACGTGCAGCTCATGTTCAGCAACGTCATCAATTCGACGCCGCACGTGCGTGCAGGTCGGCTGCGCGCGCTTGCGATCACTTCGGCGAAACGCTCGCAGCTCAACCCGCAGCTGCCGACCGTCTCGGAATCCGGCGTGCCGGGCTATCAGGCCGACGCCTGGTACGGCGTGCTCGTACCGGCACGCACGCCTGCAGAAATCGTGCAGCGGTTGAATCGCGAGATCGTCGCCATCCTCCGGACATCCGATTTTCGCGACAAAGCGGCGACGCAGGGCGCCGAAGTCATCGGCAGCACGCCCGCTGAATTCGCGGCGTTCATGCGCAAGGAGCTCGCGAAGTGGGCGAGTGTTACGGCAAAGCTGAAACTGCAAACCGAATAGAGGAATGACATGACGCGACTTTTCCAGAAGCTCGAAGCGGGCGAGATGGCGCTCGGCGTCTGGCTGAAAAGCGGCCCGACGTGGGTCTCGACGATCGCACAGGCGGGTTTCGATTTCGTGCGGCCGGACATGATGTTCTCGGCGATGGACTGGACCCAGCTCGATCATATCCATCGTACCGCGCTCGCAGCCGGCATCACGACCTGGGTGAGAGTGCCGGCGAATCCCTGGCTCGCGGGCGCCGCGCAGCTTCAGGTCACGGTCGACGTGCAGCGCGCGTTTGCCATGGGCATCCAGATCGTCGGTGCTTCTATCGCATCGGTCGAGCAGGTGCGGGCGTGCGTCGAAGTCTCCAAAGACTGGCATCGCTCGGGAACCGGCGAATATCCGAGCTCGGACGCGAGCTTCGCAGCCATGCACAAGAAATCCGCGAAGACCGCCATTTTCGCGCCGCACATCGAAGCGGGGACCGCGATCAACGACATCGACGAGATACTCGAGGTCGAAGGCGTGCGCATCGTCATGCTGGCAATGACCGATCTGAGCAAAGCGCTCGGCCATGCCTTCCAGTACGATCATGAAGAGGTCTGGAAAACGCTCGATTCGATCGTCGCGAAAGCGAAGGCCCGAGGTATCGTCATCGCCGCGAACATGGGTTACGCCTATACGACACACGATGAGATGCGCGATCGCGTGCGCCGCCTCCACGATCACGGCGTTCGCATCTGCCTCATGCAGGGTGCAGACAGCATGTACGAGAATTTCGCGCGGCGCCTCATCGGAGACATACGCAGCGCGATCGCGTAATACCGCTCAGCGCCGGGTGAGCCGGCGACCGTGATGCGACCTCACGATGGTTTTCGCCGCTGCCGTACGGCTTTTGGACGGCTTCCCGTGTCCGTAGTCAGATCGGCAAGCAGATGTTCCGCCGCGACGCGGAAACGCCGATCGTCCTTATACGAGCGCGCCACCAGCATCGCGCCTTCCAGCGATCCCAGAAAGACGCGTGCCCGCTCCTGCGGCGGATCCCAGAAAGATAATTCGTTCGCCTTGCGCCCCTGCTCGAGAACGGCGGTCAGCCACTGCTCGTTCGAATCGAAGAATCGCCGCAGCTCGCGCTGCATCGGAGCCGGCAGCGTCGCATATTCGGCCGCGAACATGCCGCACAAGCACATGCGGTCATTGCGCATGACGCCGTCGTACAAAGACACGTAGCGCTTCAGCTTGTCTTGAGCGTTGCGCGACTCCGCGTCTATCGCTTCGAGCGCGCGGCCGAACACGACCTGATAGCGCACGATCAGCGCACGGCCGAGCGCTGCCTTCGAAGGGAAATGGTAGTGAAGGCTCGCCTTCGTTACGTCGAGCTCCGCCGCGATGTCAGCGTAGCTGAAACCGTTGAACCCCCGGGTTTGCGCGAGCTGCTCCGCGATATCGAGGATTTTTTCCGCGGCAGGCGTGTGGGTGACAGTGGACGACAGGCTTCTTCTTCCTCTAAAGACAGAACTTGATTTTACCTACTAGTAAGTATAAATTAAAAAAACAGTTCCCTGCCATAGCAGGCACTGAGCCTGCTCTTCGGGCGGTCCAGGCCGCATTCATTCACCCACTCGCTAGGAGAACGTCGATGCACACCCACGAACAGACAACCGAGCACAAGACTTTTACCAGTCCGGACGAAGTTCGCAGCTTCCCTAACGGCAAAGCCGAAATCCTGCGCGTCGGCGGCGCCGAGGTTGGACGGCTGGTCTTGCAGCCCGGCTGGCGATGGTCGACAGACGTAAAACCCCTCGCGAAGACTGCGAGCTGCGAGGCTCCGCACTTCCAGTACCACGTGTCGGGCAGGCTTGCGATACGCATGGACGATGGAACCGAGATCGTCGCCGGCCCGGGCGATATCACGTCATTACCGAAAGGACATGACGCATGGGTGGTCGGCGACGAGCCGGTCGTCGTCGTCGACTGGTTCGGGGCCACGAACTTCGCGAAGAATTCCTGACCAACGGCAGGACGGAGGAGGATCCATGTCACGCAAATACATCGATTGCCGGGAATATCCCAGTGAGAGCAAATGCACGGTTGCATTGAGCGCCGACAGCGACGACGAGTTGCTCGAGGCGGCAGTCCAGCATGCAGTGGCCGTGCACGGTCACGAAGATTCTGCGGGCTTTCGGCAGCAGCTTCGCCAACTGTTCAAGAAAGGCAGCCCGCCCGAGTAAAGCGGCCCGACGCGGCGGCCGGAACGCACTGGCCGCGCCGCCCGTCGCAGATCAGCGAGTAGCAGCGCCGCCTCATTGCGGCTCCATCTTCGCTGCTTTGGCGATGCGCGCGTGCAGCTCTATCTCGCGCTCCACGAACTTTGCGAACTCGTCGGGGGTGCTCGCGACCGGAATAAGGCCGAGGTCGTCGAGCCTCGCTTTCATTTCGGGCGAAGAGAGCACGTTCGAGACTTCCCTGTGCACGCGCAGCGCGCGTTCGCGCGGCGTCCCCGCGGGGAACCACCATCCGTGCCAGCCGGTGAATACGACGCCGGGATAGCCGCTTTCCTCGAACGTCGGCACGTCCGGCAACGCGGGGTTGCGCTTCGGGCCGCTGATGCCGAGCGCGCGTATGCGCCCGGACTTGATGAACGGCGTGCCCTGCGCGGCGGCGACAAACATCATCTCGATCTGGCCGCTCAGCACGTCGTTCATGGCGACGCCCGCGCCTTTGAAAGGCACGTGCACGAGCTTCACATTCGCGGCTGAAAACAGAAGCTCCGCAGCCATGTGTGTCGCATTGCCCACGCCGGCTGACGCATAGTTGAGCTTGCCGGGCTGCGCTCTCGCGAGCGCGATCAGCTCCTTCAAGTTCCGCGCGGGAACGGAAGGATGCACGACGGCGATCTGTCCATAGGTGCGTGCGAGCTGTGTGATCGGCAGAAAGTCGCGCACGGTGTCGTACGGCAGCTTCTTGTACATCGTCGCGTTGGCTGCGTGCGATCCGGTCATATACAGCATCGTGTAGCCGTCCTTGGGGCTCCGCGCTACGAGCTCGGTGCCGATGATGCCGTTTGCGCCCGGCCGGTTATCGATGAGAACTGAGACGCCGAAGATCTCGGTGAGCCTGGCGGTGACGAGACGTCCCAGCACGTCGGTCGGCCCACCGGGCGTGAAGGGAATGATGATCCGTACCGGCCGGGTCGGATAATCCTCAGCGCGCTGGGCGGCCGCGGACGACGTAAAAATCAGTAGAAGCGCGGCGCACGCTCCGAGCGCGAGCGCACCAACGCCCTTCGCTTTCATGCCGGGTCTCCCCGCGTTTGATGGCTGCGAAATTATGGCATAGTCGCTGTCCGCGCTTCGGCACCCAGTACGTCATACCTACGTAATGTGGGTCCACCAAAGGAGGAGCTATGACTGTCTCCATCTCGTTGAGTGTCAACGGTCGCACGATCTCGGCCGATATCGATCCGCGCACCCTGCTCGTGCAATTCCTGCGCGAGCATCTGCGCCTCACCGGTACCCACGTGGGCTGCGATACCGCCCAGTGCGGGGCCTGTACGGTGCACCTGAACGGACGTGCGGTGAAGTCGTGCAACATCCTCGCCGTGCAGGCCGCGCGCGCGGAGGTCACGACGATCGAAGGAATCAGCGGCGCGAACGGCGATCTGCATCCGATGCAGGCCGCATTCCGTGAGCACCACGGCCTCCAATGCGGCTTCTGCACTCCGGGCTTCGTGATGAACGCGATCGATGTCGCGCAACGCAATACGTCGCTCACCGAGGAGACGATCCGCGCCGAGCTCGACGGCAATCTCTGCCGGTGCACCGGCTATCACAACATCGTCAAAGCGGTGCAGTCCGGGGCCGCTGCAATGAAGAAGTAAGGAGGCGCAATCATGGCTACGCCGAATATCGGGCAATCGATCAAGCGCAGGGAAGACTACCGTTTTCTCACCGGGACCGGCACGTACGTCGACGACGTCGTCCTGGCGGGACAGACATACGCGGTGTTCGTGCGCTCTCCGCACGCGCACGCGAAGGTGAACGCAATCCGCGCAGCCAAGGCTCAGTCGGCTGCGGGTGTCGTGGCCGTATTCACGGGGGACGACCTTGCCGCCAGTAAAGTCGGGGGACTGCCTTGCGGCTGGCTCATCACCGACGTCAACGGCCAGCCGATGAAAGAGCCGCCGCATCCGCCGCTGGCCCAGGGCAAAGTGCGGTACGTCGGCGAGGCTGTCGCGCTCGTCATCGCCGAGACGCTCAACCAAGCCAAAGACGCCGCCGAGCTGATCGAAATCGATTATGAAACGCTGCCGGCCGTCGTGCACGTTGCAGATGTCCGCAAGCCGAATGCGGCAGTGGTTCACGACATCGCGCCGGACAACACCTGCTATGTCTGGGCGATCGGCGACAAGGCCGCGGTCGAGAAGGCCTTCGCGGCCGCGCACCATGTCACGACGCTCGAGTTCCTCAATAACCGCCTCATCCCCAACGCAATAGAGCCCCGTGCAGCGGTAGCGAGCTATTCCCGCGGCGACGATGAATACACGCTGTACACCACGAGCCAGAATCCGCACGTCGAGCGGCTGCTCGCTTCGGGGGTGATCGGCGTGCCGGAGCACAAGCTCCGCGTGATCGCGCCGGACGTGGGCGGCGGTTTCGGCTCGAAAATTTTCGTCTACGCCGAGGAGACTGCCATCACGTGGGCTGCAGGACGTGTCAATCGCCCGATCAAGTGGACGGCCGAACGCTCGGAATCGTTTCTCACCGACGCGCACGGACGCGATCATGCGACCAAAGCCGAGCTCGCGCTCGACAAGGACGGGAAGTTCCTCGCAATGCGCGTCACGACTACGGCGAACATGGGCGCGTATCTTTCGACGTTCGCCTCGTGCGTCCCGACCATACTTTACGCAACGCTGCTCGCCGGTCAGTACACGACACCCGCGATTTATTGCGAGGTGACGGCCGTATTCACCAACACGGCGCCGGTAGACGCGTATCGCGGCGCGGGCAGGCCGGAGGCGACCTACGTCGTCGAGCGGCTCGTCGATACCGCCGCGCGCGAGATGAAAATCGATCGCGCCGAAATCCGCCGGCGGAATTTCATCCGCGAGTTTCCATATCAGACGCCGGTCGCGCTGTGTTACGACACGGGCAATTACGATGCGACACTCGACGAGGCGCTCACTGTTGCGGATGTCGCGGGCTTCGCGGCGCGGCGCACGGAAGCCGAAAAGCGCGGAAAGCTCCGCGGTCTCGGTTACTGCGCGTACATCGAAGCGTGTGGGATCGCGCCGTCGAACATCGCGGGTGCGCTTGGCGCGCGGGCGGGTCTGTATGAGGCCGCGCAGGTGCGCGTGAATCCGACCGGCTCGGTCACCGTCTTCACCGGCTCGCACGCCCATGGCCAGGGGCACGAGACGACGTTCGCTCAAGTCGTCGCGGATCGTCTCGGCATTCCGATCGAAAACGTGAATATCGTGCACGGCGACACCGGACGGGTGCTTTTCGGCATGGGCACCTACGGCTCGCGCTCCCTCGCGGTCGGCGGAACCGCGATCGTGAAAGCCGTCGACAAGGTGATCGACAAAGGCAAAAAAATCGCGGCCTACCTGCTGGAAGCGTCCGAGAGCGACGTCGAATTCAGGAACGGCAGCTTCGAAGCGAGGGGCCGCAGCAAGACGTTTGGCGAGATCGCGCTCGCCGCGTACGTGCCGCATCACTATCCCCTCGAGAAGCTCGAGCCCGGACTGGACGAGACCGCGTTTTACGATCCGACGAATTTCACGTTTCCCGCCGGTACGCACATCTGCGAAGTGGAGATCGATCGCCAGACGGGCGAGACCCGGATCGCCAGCTTCACTGCTATAGACGACTTCGGGAAAGTGGTGAATCCGATGATCGTCGAAGGGCAGGTGCACGGGGGGCTCGCGCAGGGGATCGGACAGGCGCTCCTCGAAGGCTGTGTCTACGATCCTGAGAGCGGGCAACTGCTGACCGGAAGCTACATGGATTACGCGATGCCGCGCGCCGACGAGTTGCCTTCATTCAAAGTCGGCCTCAAGGAGACTCCGTGCACGCACAATCCGCTCGGCGTCAAAGGCTGCGGCGAAGCCGGCGCGATCGGCGCACCTGCGGCCGTCATGAACGCGATCGTCGATGCGCTGAGCCCGCTCGGCGTACACGATGTCGCGATGCCCGCCACGGCCGAGCGCGTGTGGCGTGCGATGCAGGACGCGAAGCGATAGCCAGGAGAAAATCATCATGTATCCATTCGAATATCACCGCCCGGCCACGCTCAAGGAAGCTGTCTCGCTCTTACGGAAAATCGAGGACTCGAAAGTGCTCTCGGGAGGGCAGAGCCTGATCCCGGCATTGAAGTTCCGTCTTTCCTCTCCTGCCGCATTGATCGATCTCGGCGGTGTGGAGGAGCTGCGCGGCATCAAGCTCGAAGGTGCGACGCTGACGATAGGCGCAATGATCCGCCACGCCGAAGTCGCGTCTTCGCCGGACGTGATGAGCGGCATTCCAGCCCTCGCGAAACTCGCCGCAGGGATCGGCGACCGCCAGGTCCGGAACAGCGGCACCCTCGGCGGTGCGATCGGCTTTAACGACCCGGCTGCGGATTATCCGGCGGCAGTATTGGGCCTGGGCGCGGTCGTTCACACCAACAAACGCGCGATCAAGGCGGACAAGTTCTTCACCGGCCTGTACCAGAACGCATTGCGGCCCGCGGAGATCATTACATCGATCGCATTTCCGCTGCCGAAGCGCGCGGCGTACGCGAAGTTCAGGAACCCGGCGTCGCGTTTTGCGATTGTCGGCGTATTCGTGAGCGAATCGACGGACGGCGTGCGCGTTGCGGTGACCGGCGCCGCGAGCTGTGTCTTCCGCGTAAAGCAGATGGAGAAAAAGCTCGCGAAGAATTTCGCACCCGAAGCCATCGCGCGCGTACACGTGCCGCCGGACAATCTCAACTCGGATCTGCACGCGAGTGCCGAGTATCGCTCGCATCTCATCACTGTGATGGCGCAGCGCGCGGTTCAGGCGGCGCTCGCGGGACAAGCAACCACGTGAAGCGTTTCAATGCGTTCGTGTCATCCTGCAGGGACAACATAATGAAAAAGGAGGAGGAATATGGATGGCTTACGAATGGGTCTCGCGGCGATCGGAGTGGCTTGCAGTGCCGCCGCACACGCAGCGCAGCCTGAAGCGCCGTATCCGACCCGGCCGGTACGCATCGTCGTGCCCCAGACGCCGGGCGCGTCGACGGACCTCACGGCGCGGCTCATCGCCCAGAAGCTGAGCCCGATTTTCGGACAGCCGGTCATCGTGGAGAATCGGCCGGGCGCCGGCAGTATCGTCGGCACCGAGCTCGTCGCCAAAGCGACGCCGGATGGTCATACGCTGCTGGTTGTCGCGTCGAGCATCGTGTTGAACCCCATCCTGCAAAAGAACCTGCCGTTCAATCCACAGCGCGACCTCGCCCCGATCGCCCAGCTTTCGACGTTTCCGAACATGCTGGTCGTGCATCCCGCAGTGCCGGCGAAAAACGTGCAGGAACTGGTTGCGCTTGCGAAGGCGAAACCCGGCGCGCTCAACTACGGGTCGGCCGGCACTGCTACCGGCACGCATCTTTCAGCCGAGCTGTTCAAGTACATGACCGGCACCGACATGGTCCACGTGCCGTACAAAGGCGGCGGCGCGGCGATCCCGGCGCTGCTCGGCGGCCAGGTCCAGCTCATGTTTTCGACGACGGTCGCAGCGCTCCCGCAGGTGCGTGCGGGCAAGCTTCGCGCGCTCGCTGTGACTTCAGCCAAACGCTCGGTGAGTGCGCCCGACGTGCCAACCATCGCGGAATCCGGAGTGCCGGGCTATGATCACAGCGCCTGGAACGGCCTTTTTGCGCCTGCCAAGACGCCGCGCGCGATCATTTTGCGGTTGAACGGCGAAGTCGCACAAATTCTTCACTCGCCCGATATCAAAGCCATTTTCATCAAGGAAGGCGCCGAGCCGGTCGGCAACAAGCCCGAGGAATTTGCCGCGATACTCAAGTCCGAATCGGCGAAATGGACCAAATTAGTGCAGGCGTCGGGCATGAAGGCTGACTGAAAGAAACACATGAACTTCGACCTCCACAACCACGTCATTCCGCCGACCATCGTCGACGCGCTCACGCGCAATCCGACGCGCTACGGCATGAGCATCGAGGAAAAAGGCGGAAAGCGTTTTTTCAACAGTCATGGCCGGCCGGCGGAGCTGCAGAAGGCTTTCTACGACGCCGATGCGAAAGTCCAGTGGCTGGATGAAAACAAGCTCGATGTGGCGGCGATCTCGGTCGGACCGCCGATCTACTTCTATTGGCTGAGCCCCGAGGTGGGGCTCGAGGCCGCAAAGCTCGCGAACGATGGTATCGCGCAGATGGTGGCGAAGCATCCCGATCGACTGCGCGGCATGGCGCACCTTCCGATGCAGGATCCCGACGCGGCGATCACCGAGCTCGAGCGCGTCGTGAAGGAGCACAAGTTTAAAGCGGTCGAGATGGGCACCTCGATCGAAGGTGTCGCGCTTGCAGACCCGCGTTTCCGCAAATTGCTGAAGACGATCGAGCAGCTCGGCTGTTTCGTATTCGCGCATCCGTACCAGTGTCTCGCGGAAGGCGGCATGGACGAGTACTACCTGCGCAACTTCATCGGGTTTCCGCTCGATACGACGCTTATGGTGGCGCACCTCATGTACAGCGGCGCGCTCGACGAACTGAAGGAGCTGAAGATCCTGCTCTCGCACGGCGGCGGCTACGTGCCGTACCAGATCGGCCGCTTCATACACGGCTTCAACGTGCGGCCGGAGCCGAAAGTGAAGACGAAGACTTCGCCTGCGAACCTCCTGCGCCGGTTCTATTTCGACACGCTCACGCACGATGCGCAAGCCGCGCGCCATCTCATCAACATGGTGGGCGCGGATCGCGTCGTGATCGGGAGTGATCATCCGTTCGACATGGCGCCCGCCGACCTGATGGGCCACATCAACGCGATCCCGGAGTTGACTGCCAGCGAGCGCGAGTATGTCTGCAGCCTGACGGCGCAGTCGCTGCTGGGAGAGGATTGAATTTGGATCGCAGACCGCATCAACAGAAACGCTCGACATTCACCATTCACGCACCACACGGAGAACACGATGAACTACACCGAACGCCGTAAGCGCCTGCGCAAGATTTTCGCGGGTAACGAGTGTCTCTCGCCCGCCAGCGTCTTCGACGCGTTGTCCGCGCGCGTCGCGGAGAGCGTGGGCTACCAGATCGGCATGCTCGCGGGATCGACCGCATCGAGCACGACGCTCGGCGCGCCCGACCTGATCGTGCTTACGATGACCGAGTTCGCCGACCAGATCCGCCGCATCACGCGCGCTTCGACCTTGAGCCTGATCGTCGACGCCGACCACGGCTATGGCAATGCGCTGAACGTCATGCGAACCGTAGAGGAGTGCGAGCACTCGGGCGTTTCCTGCATGAGCATCGAAGATACCGTGCTGCCCACGCGTTTCGGAAAGACGGGCGGCGAAGAGCTCATTTCGAGAGAAGAAGGCGTGGGCAAAATGAAAGCCGCGCTGAAGGCGAGGCAGGATCCGTCACTCATGATTGCCGGACGCACTTCGGCGCTGAAAATCGAAGGCCTCGAAGGCACGCTCGCGCGCGCGAAAGCCTATGCGGCGGTGGGCGTCGATGCGATTTTCCTGGTCGGTGTCGAGTCGATCGATCAGGTGAAGACGGTGAGCGCCGCGGTCAAACTGCCGGTCATCGTCGGCTCGGCGCCGGCGTCGCTCAAGCGCGAGGACTTCGCTGCCGCCGGAGCGCGCATCGTGCTGCAGGGCCATCAGCCGGTCGCGGCGGCCGTCAAAGCGCTGCGCGAAATCTACGAGCACCTCTACAAAGGCGGCGCACCTGCCGATTACAAATCCCGCGTCGCGACGCCCGAGGAGATGGACAAGCTCATCCGCAACGACGAGTACCGCGGCTGGCAGCGCGATTACCTGCAGTAAAAACCCGGCGGTTGGTGCAGAACGCTATTTACCTTTGAGCACGAGTGCGGAAAGCAGCCATGACACGATGCTGAAAAGAATAGAGCCGATCAACCCGGCCCAGAAGCCCTGCACGACGAAACCCTGGATGAACGAGCCCACGAACCAGAAGAGCAGGCCGTTGATGACGAAAATGAACAGGCCGAGCGTCAGAATAGTCGCGGGAAGCGTAAGCGCGATCAGAATCGGACGGATGATCGCGTTGACGAGGCCCAGGATGAGCGCGGCGACCAGCGCCGTCGTGAAGCTCGACACGCTGATCGACGGCATCAGATAGGCCACCGCAATCAGCGCGAGTGTGTTGACCAGCCAGACTAGCAATATGCGCATGAGTAATCCTCCGAAGCTCGGTTTAGCAATTAAGGGGCCGCACGAGTTTCCGCTCCCACCTGCACCAGCTGCTTGCCGACGTTCTGACTCGTCAGCAGGCGCAGAAACGCTTTCGGCACGTTTTCGATGCCCTGCGCGACGTCGAACTTCGATTTCAGGACACCGCTGCGCACCCACTCTCCCAGGCGCTTGCGCGCCTCAGGCTGCTCCTGCTGGTAATCGCTCACGAGAAAACCCTGGATCGTGGCGCGCGCGATCAGCGTCTGCCGGTGAAATCGCGGACCGATATCCGGAAGGCCGAAGCGCGAGGCGAGACTGATCGATCCCACGAGCACGATGCGCGCATGCGTGGCGAGGTTTTGCATCACCGCTTCATGTATCGCGCCGGCCGTGTTGTCGATGAACACGTCAACGCCTCGCGGACATGCGGCGCCAACGGCTGAGGCCAGATCGGTTTCCGTGCGGTAGTTGAGCACCGCGTCGTAGCCGAGCTCGCTGCACCATGCGATTTTCTCGGGCGAGCTCGTGACGCCGACCGTGCGGCATCCACCCAGCTTCGCGAGCTGGCCTGCGATCTGGCCCACCGAGCCCGCAGCGGCGGAGATAAAGACGGTGTCGCCGGGTTTCATGCGCGCTGCATGGAAGAGCGCGAAATACGCTGTCACTCCGTTCAACCCGAGCGCGTCGAGCCAATAGGGCAAGGGCGCCACTTCCGGCTCAACCCGCCTTACCGACGACGCAGGAATCGCGGCGTACTCCTGCCAGCCGAAGGCGTGGTCGGTGACGATGAGCTCGCCCGGCTTGTAGTCCTTCGCGTTGGATTCGATGACTTCTCCGATGCCGCCTCCGATCATCACGTCTCCGGGCGCAACACCCGCGGCGTAATTTTTCTGCGGGCTGATGCGGCCGCGCATGTAGGGCGCAACGTCGAGATAGATCGCGCGTGCGAGCAGCTGGTTCGGACTCGGCCGCGGAATGGTGCCGTCCCTAAGCGTCCAGTTCGCTTCCGAAGGCAGGCCTTCCGGATACGACGCAAGACGCCATTGCCTGTTTACGGCCACTGCAGCTCCCCGGTTCGTTGCTACCGCGGTTCGTACGACACTTTCCACATCCAGACGCTCAGCGCGGCGAGGAGAATGCCTGCCAGCGCGCTCGGCCACAACGGCAGATGATGACCGGCGACGACTACATCGACTCGGGAAAAGATCAGCAGCCGCGCCAGCTGCGCAAGGCACATCAATCCGAAGACGGTCCCTGCGACGCGCAATGCGAGTATCTGCGGGCTCATGGCGTGATCCTTTGAGAGAAGACTGCGTTTCGGGAGCTGCGTCTGTGCGGGATCTGGAGCTCAGACGCCGGCGCGCATGAGTCGTCCGCCGCTGACGCGCAGGCCATCCGCGCGATTCCTGAAATAACGCTCGTTGGTTTCTTCAGGTCCGAGGTCCACGACCGTACCGAATCCGAGGCGCTGCAAGTCGGCTTCGAGCGAAGACGGTTCGTAGAAACTCAACCACGGCTCGCCGATTTCAAGCACCGTTCGGGCGCTGCTCTCTCTCGCCAATCTTTGATTCTCCGTGAGCAGCGATGCGGGTACGCTGTACGAGAAGACGATTTCGGTCCCAACAGGCAATGAAGCAACAAATCTGAGGGTTTCCATCAGCGCGGAAGTTGTCAGATAGATCGCGACGCCCAGCATCGAAAAGAACGCGGGTTCAGCGGCTTTGAAGCCCGCGTGGGCCAGACCGTCGGCGAGCGTCTGGCGCTCGAAGTCGATCGGCGCGAAGCGAAGAGAGTCCGGTATCGCAATTTCCGCCTCTCGCAGCCGCTCGCGCTTCCAGAATTGCGTCGCGGGATGATCGACTTCGAAAACGCGCAGCAGCGATTCAGGGTGGGGATGGCGGTACGCGAAGGTGTCGAGCCCGGCGCCGAGGATCACGTACTGGCGCACGCCGCGTGCAATCGCGGCTTCGAACTGGTCCTCGGCGTAGCGGCTGCGTACTGCGACCGATGCGCGAAGCGCCCGGCTCCGGCCATAGCGCTGCGGATCGGCGCGCAGCTGCGACTCGCTGTTCTTTCCGATGATGGAGAGCGCGAGCGGATCGTCGAGGATCTTCGGTTCGTCGAGGAGTTGGTGGGCCGCGCGCAATATAGCGGCGCCTTGTGCAGTGATACTGGGCCGGCCTTCGGCCATCAGACCGCTTCCGGCTCCTTCGCTGCGCGCCTGCGACTGCGCAAATGCAAAGGGAAGCGGTGCGAAGCCGCCATAAGCGGCGGCCGCCATTATCCCGCGCAGAAAGCGGCGTCTCGAAGGTGATGCGGTTTTGAGAAAATTGGGGGAAGGGAGGTTACGGAGGGCGGCCTTCGGCGCCCTCACGGAGGCGGAGAACGAACAGGAGGAACCGAAGGTTCCTCCCGTAACCCTCTCCCTACGGCTTAAGGGCGACGGAGCGCTCGTCACGAGCGCCCGAAGGAGGGAAGGTTACGGAGGGGAACCATCGGTTTCTCTCTGTTCGTGAGCGCCGAGGCCCGAGCCGAAGGCGAGCGGCGCGACAGTTGCGTTCCGTTCATGCGCCGTTATCCGCGTTGCTTCAAAACAGGGGCGGTCAGTGTCGACAGCGCTGTTTTCTGCCGGCCCTTCTCGTCGAAGTTCGACGGATCGAGCCAGCGCGAGTACGCGCTCTCGAGGGCCGGCCATTCCTGATCGATCACCGCGTACCAGGCGGTGTCGCGATTGCGGCCTTTGGCCACGGTCGCCTGTCGAAACACACCTTCGAACGAAAACCCGAAGCGCTGGGCCGCGCGCCGCGACGGCTCATTCAGCGCATTGGCTTTCCATTCGTACCGGCGATAACCCAGGGCGAAGGCGTTTTTCATCATCAGGTACATCGCTTCGGTCGCCGCGGGCTTACGCTGCAGCTGCGGTGAAAAATTCAGATGCCCCACCTCGATCGCACCGCTGCGGGGATCGATGCGCATATAGCTTGCTACCCCGACCGCGCGTTCGGTCGCCCTGTCGAGGATCGCGAAAAAAAGCGGATCGCTGCCGGACGCGGATTCGGTGAGCCATGCCGAATAGCTCTCGAAGCTCGGAAACGGACCTATCGAAAGATATGTCCAGTTTCTGCCTTCGCGATCGAGTGCGTTGGCCTCAAACAGTGATTGGCCGTGCCGCCCGGCATCCAGCGGCTCCACGCGGCAAAAAACACCTGACATTATTTTTCGCGCCGGTGTCGGCGGCGGTTTCCAATCGGGCAGCAGTGCGCCTACGGGTTGGCCCAGATCATTCAGGGTAACCGCCATCGTCGATCTCGCTTCCTTCATGGTTGAGCGATCGCTCTAAGAAGTTGGGATATCGACCCGTCGAACGAGGCCGCGTTTGCCAACGCAGCGCGGTCGGCAGGCACGCTAATCGCGCCTGTCCGGAACCGCACTCGCCGAGCGCTCGTTCTCCTTCGCGTCTTCCGCATCGATACGCGCCGCCATATATCCGTCGAGCACGATTGCGGTGAGCGCCATCGCGACCAGCGTCAGGATACCGTGCTTGCGATCGAACGACGCGGGTGCGCTGGATTCGAGCGTGAGGAAGGGAAAAGTGATGAACGTGAGCGCGCGCCAGGCGCCCATGGTGACGAAGATGCAAAAAATGAAGAAATGGCCGCCGTAGAAGACGCCGCCATAAAGAAAAAACCCCGGAATCAAAAGCGCGATGATGCACGAGATGATCCAGCGGCTCAGCGTGTCGAGGCGCGCACTGCGACCACACGCCCCGCAGCGGATCGTCCCATCCAGGCTCGCGCAGAACATGTCGCGGCTGGTGAAGAGTCTGCGTTTGCAGGATGGGCAGGCGATCACAGGCGGTCTCTGGGCTGGACGCACGGCGGGCCGTAACAGCCGATAATTCTGCACCATTTTCGGCGGTGCCGCGCAGGCCGGCGACTTGGGCGTTCCTGCCTCCGCCTTCTTCCTGATTGCTCAGGCGCGGGTGACGTGGGCTGCGACGCACAGCCAGCTGCCCTCGCGACGCGCGTATACGTCGGTGTAGCGGCCGGCGCCCGGCTGGCCGCCGGCCTTCTGGTATACCGTGCGCCCGTGAATGATGGCGATTTCGCCCAGTATCCTGATGCGCACGTCCTCTGCGGCCAGGTTCGAAAGCCCGCACGGACGCGCGATTTGCGCGAGAAAGCCGGCGCGGTCGACGAGCGAGCCGTCCGGATTGCTGTTCAGAAAATCGTCGGTGAGGTTCTCGTCGAACCACCGTACATCGGATAACTGGACTGACCGGATGTAGCTCGAATTCAATTGTTGCAAGTCAGCCAGATCATCAGCGGCTGAGCTGGATTGCACCTCGTGATCGCGCATGGTTTTCCTCTCGTTGAAGCGGATCCGGCGGCGGAGACCCTTTCCCGCGCCCCGTCCAGATATCGCGTGACATCAGTATGCGCAACGTATAACGTAGACGTTTCACGAAAGACTGAAATATGCATGACGAACTGGACATACCCCGGATCGCGGGCCTCATCGCGGACCCGGCGCGCGCCCGCATACTCTGGACGCTGATCGACGGGACAACCCGTCCTGCCGGTGAGCTTGCCTATGCTGCCAACATCTCGGCCCAGTCGGCGAGCGCGCATCTGGCGAAGCTGGTCGCGGGCGGACTGCTCGAGTCCGAAGCACAGGGCCGGCATCGCTACTTCAGGATTGCAAACGCTGAAGTCGCCGGGGTCATCGAACGCATGGCGTCACTCAGCGCGGCGACCAGGCCGCGAACTCCGCGGGCGCCGTTGCCATCGGCCTCGGTGCCGCTGCAGTTTCTTCAGGCGCGCACGTGTTACGGGCACCTGGCGGGCGAGATGGCGGTCAGGATCCTCGAGGCCATGCTGAAAGCACGCTGGCTCGCGGCGGACGCGCGCGATTTTGAAGTGACGCGGCTGGGTGAGACGAAGTTGAGCGCGCTGGGAGTCGACATCGCAGCAGCGCGCGAACCGCGGCGGGTGTTCGCTCGCACGTGTGTCGATCTCACTCAGCGGCGTCCGCATCTGGGCGGCGCGCTGGGCGATGCACTCCTGGATCTTTATGTGGCGAAAGGCTGGATACAGCGTCTGCGGCGCTCGCGCATCGTCAGCATCACGCCGAAAGGCACTGAAAGTTTCAGGCGTGTGTTCGGCCTATCCTGACGCCGGTGCGATTCCAAAGCCATGGCCGGTGCCTGAAGCTTCGTAAGTCCCCCTGAATTGTCAGAATCCGTAAAGGCGTGCCGGATTGTCCACGAGTATCGTTTTGCGCAGGGCCGCGTCGGGCGCCCAGACCGGAAGCTGGTTCAAAAGCCGTCCGTCGTCTATCTGAAAAAGCGGAGAGACGACGCTCGTGCTACCTCCGGCCGAGTTCGGATGCGGCCAGTCGGTGCCCCACAGGATGCGATCGGCATTGGCGGCAATGAGCGCCTGCGCGAGCGGCGTGACGTCGGAAAAGTCCGGCGCCAGCTTCGATGCGCGATACGCGGCCGAGATCTTCACGTAAGCCTTGCCCGATCTGACGAGCTCGAGCAGATCTGCGAAGCCGGGCTGCTGCACCCCCAGCGCAGCCTGCGCGCCGCCGAAATGGTCGAATACGATGGGTACCGATGAAGCGGCGATCACGTTCTTCATCGCAGCGATCATTGCAAGGTTCGTGTTCAACTGCACGTGCCAGTCGCGGCTTTTCATGCGATCTACCGCGGCTTGCAATTGCTGCCGGGCGACGTTGGGGTCATTGGTGCCGCCGGTCGACAGATTGAGCCGGATGCCGCGCACACCCGCCTTGCCCATCGCGTCGAGCTCGCTCTCGGGGTTCTTGTGATCGATCACCGCAACGCCGCGCGCATCGGGACCGCGTGCTTTCATGCCGAAAAGGGTGGCCGAGTTGTCGGTGCCGTACACGCTCGGCTGCACGACAACCACGCGCTGAATGCGCAGCGCCTTGTGCAGCGCCGCCATCTCGTCCGGCATCGCCATCTCGGGCGTGTACACGCGGCCTTCGAAGAACGGGAACTGCGGCGCGTGGATGTGCGTGTGGCAATCGCACGCGCCGGCCGGCACGTCGAAGCTGACCGTCGTCGCCGGCTGGGATGCCTTCGCAAAAGCGGCTGGAATCTGCGCGATGGCCGCGCCTGCCATTGCACCGAGCAGTACTTCGCGTCGAGTCAACATGATCACCTCCTGTGCTTAGTATGCGCGACAGTATAATCGTCGCATGAAAAGTCTTTGGAGCGATGGCGAAGCCGCGCAATTCGCGGCCCAATTTCCAGGGCCGCTGGCGCCGCGGGTTTACTCTTCCCGCCTGCTCGGTCGCGACAAATCGCTCGTGCTTCATGGCGGCGGCAACACTTCAGTCAAGCTCCGCGAAAAAAATCTCTTCGGCGAGGAAGAGGACGTTCTCCACGTCAAAGGCAGCGGCTGGGATCTGGAAACGATCGAGCCGGCGGGATTCACGCCCGTTGCGCTCGGGTACGTGCGCAAGCTCGCGGATCTCGCGTCGCTGCCCGATCCGCGCATGGTCAACGAGCTCAATACGCACATGCTGCGCGCGGGCGCACCGTCGCCTTCGGTCGAGACCATCCTCCACGCCATTCTGCCGCACCCGTACGTCGATCACACGCATGCCGACGCCGTGCTCTCGATTTCCAACGCGCCCGAAGGCGAGCAGCGCATCCGCGAGATTTATGGCGACAGCGTCGTGGTCATTCCGTATGTCATGCCCGGTTTCGATCTGGCCGCGTATTGCGCGCGCGAATTTCCGCGGCAGGCGGGGAAAAACTGCATTGGCATGGTGCTCATGTCGCACGGCATCTTCTCGTTCGGCGCCGATGCGCGGGAATCGTACGAGCGCATGATCGAGCTCGTCACGCTCGCGGAGAATTATCTGGAGAAGAAAGGCGCGTGGGTCGCGAAAACGGCGCCCGCCGCAACAGCCCGGTACTCGCGGCAGGAGGTTGCCGGGCTGAGGCGGTCTATTTCGGACTGCGCCGGGTTTCCGCTGATCGTGAAAATCAACAGCA
>DATLEF010000078.1:0-12639 GCA_035525455.1 Burkholderiales bacterium | reverse complement strand
CGCCGCAGCCTCGACAAGAAAGCGCCGAAAAGCACGGCAGCCGCCGAAGCTCAGGAGAAGGCGGAACCGAAGCGGGCGGCCGCGCGTAAGTCACCTTCGCGGTTGTCCAAAAAAGCACCGGCGCAGCGTAAGCGCGCTTAGCATCTAAAACACACCGTCGATCTCTATTTCTGGCCCACAATTTGCCTACATGGTGCGGTAATTACCGCTCCTTAGGCTCCGTGAGCCATGAATCGTGTAATTTTTACCCATTAAAGGTAACTCTTATCAGTTCGTACCGTGTCTCGATCGCACAATGTGAGCAGAGCCGGTGTTTGAGCTGCGAAAAAAACACTTGAAGGAGGCTCGATGCCACACGTCCTGCTGGTAGACGACGATCCGGAAGCGCTGGAATGGCTGTCGGAGTTCGTTAAAGGCGAAGGTTTTACAGTCGCCAAAGCGACATCGTTGCGCACTGCCCGCATACAGTTGACGCAGATGCGGCCGGACGTTCTGTTGACCGACCTGCAGCTCCCTGACGGTAACGGCATCGACCTCGTAGACGACCTCGAGCAGCGCGAAGCGACCGAAGTCGTCATGATCACCGGTCACGCGACCGTGGAGAGCGCGGTCAACGCACTGCGCGCCGGCGCGTCCGACTACATCGTGAAACCGGTTGATGTAGAGCGCCTGCGCTCGATACTGCAGCGCGTCCCCGGCACCCACGAGCTGCGCGCTGAAATCGGCGATCTGCGCCAGGAGCTGCGGGGTCTGGGACGTTTCGGTCACATGATCGGCAGCTCGCCAATCATGCAGAAGCTCTACGATCAGCTGAACCGCGTATCGCCGACTTCGGCGACGGTACTGCTCGTAGGCGAAAGCGGCACCGGCAAAGAGCTTGCCGCGCAGACCATACACGACCTGTCGCGACGCAAGAAGCGTCCTTTCCTGCCGCTCAATTGCGGTGCCGTGTCACCGAATCTGATTGAAAGCGAGCTCTTCGGTCACGAAAAAGGCAGCTTCACCGGCGCCGATCGCCAGCATAAGGGCTTTTTCGAGCGCGCTCACGGCGGGACTCTTTTTCTGGACGAGATCACCGAAATGCCGCAGGAGCTGCAGGTGAAACTGCTGCGCGTCCTGGAAACCGGAACGTTCATGCGCGTCGGCACCAACACGCCGATTGCGACCGACGTGCGCGTTATTGCCGCGACCAACCGCAATCCGGCGAAAGCGGTCACCGACGGAAAGCTGCGCGAGGACCTGTACCATCGCCTGAACGTCTTTCCCATCGAGCTGCCGCCGCTGCGCGAGCGCGGCACCGATATCGAGATCCTGGCGCGGCATTTCCTGGAAAAATTCAATCAGGAAGAACAGACCAACAAGACCTTCTCGCCCGCGGCAATCGCCGCGCTGTATTCGCACAGCTGGCCCGGCAATGTGCGCGAGCTCAAGAACTACGTGCAGCGCGTATTCATACTGGCGGATGGTGTCGTCGATGTCGATCTTGCGCCGCGCATGTTCTCCGAGCCCGCACATACGCCGCTGATTACGGTGCGCGTCGGCAGCACGCTGGAGGAAGTGAACCGCCGCCTGATCGAAGCGACGCTCGCGGAGTGCGGTAATGTCCGGCGCAAGGCCGCGGAGATGCTGGGCATCAGCCTGAAGACTCTGTACAACCGCCTCGCGCAGTACAAAGCCGAAGCCGACGGTACGCCGCTCGTGCCGATGAAGGACGAAGAAGAGTTCGAGAGCGAAAAGCTTTAAGCGAAATTGCTGGACGGTAAGCCGCTAGACGGACGCGCGGCGCGAGGACGAGCTCCCGCTTCAGTGACGCGTGCGGCTGATGTCGATCTGTTCCTGCTCGTCTTCGGTCTCTTCTTCCGAGTACTCGTCTTCGACCGCCGCGAGATCATCCTGCGGCACAGCGGTGTCCGTCTCACCCTCCGCTGCCCCTGCCTCGATCTCACCGAATAATTGTTCACGCCGCAGTCGCATGTCTTCTCCAAGCTGCTGCAGATCGAGCTCCTGCATCTTCTTCGCTTCCGGAAAAAGTTCTTTTTCCTCTTTCCGGATATGGTTCTTCACGTATTCCGCCAGCACGTTGAAATAGGCAGCGTACATCGCGTCGTCTGGCTCGAGCTCCTGCAGCTTCGCGACGAGCTCATCGACGGACTCGTGCTCCACTTCGGCTTCGTTCAAAAAACTCTGGTGCGCGTCGTCACCTTCGGCTAAATGTGCGCGCACCGCAGGATAGAACAGCTCTTCTTCGAGTATCGCGTGGATCTGCACTTCCATGCACGCGGTCTCGACGAGCTCACTCAAAATTTCGTCGTCTTCGGCCTGGGCATTACGGAAGTCCCTGAAAAGCTTCTGCAACCGCTTGTGATCTTCCATCAGCAGTCCGATCGCGTCGCGTGTGCCGTCGCTCTGCGCCTTAGCCATGCTGTCGTCCTTTTCGTTTAGGTAGCGTGGACGCTTGTCGGATGGCCCGGCGGTGCAATGGGTGTGCCGCGGGGCCGAGCGGCACGCTACGTGCTAACGCTCCGTAGTATCGGAGCTGATTATGCACACAAAACGAGAACATCCGAAGCACGAGACGCAGCCCGCGGAGCCCGATACCGATACGGCGAGCTACGAGCAGCTGCAAGGCGGGGCGTCTGGGCGCTCCGCGCCTGGACAGCGCAACCCGAAAATGCCGCACGAGCGTGACGAATCCGCGCGAAACACGGGTAATCGGTTAAACGAGCCGCTGCCGCCGTCCGAGCGTGAGATTTCGCAGGCACACCGGGATACCGAGCGCGGGCTTGTCGACACCGAGCGGCGCGGCATTCCGAACGATGTACCGAGCGGCGGCAAACGCCGAAGCTCGTGATTTTTTCAACCTGAGGAGAACCACATGCAGAAAACCGATATGCAGGGATCGACCCCCGGCGCGACCACCGCCAGCCAATACGCGGAAAAACTGGAACAAGCTGCGGCGGGATTGAGCCGCCTCTCCGACACTGCGCACGAAACCATGGACCGCGTGACGCAGGCTGCCTCGCAGGCGGCGAGCCGTGTGGGCGAACGCGGGGAAGAGTTGTGGGCGCTGCGAGGACAAGCGGCGGATACGGCGCGTTCCTATGTCCGCGAGCATCCGATTGCCACGATCGGCATCGCAATCGCACTGGGGCTGCTGATTTCGAAACTGACCTCACGGCGATGAGCCTGTGAACACCGTCGCCGATCCCATCCCGCCGTCATCGCGGGTGCCCCCGGGGCCTGCGGCCGCACCGAACGGGCCCGAAACGCCGCACGAGACCTCGTTTCTCGAGCCGCTGGAACGCATGTTTGCGACGCTTCGCCGGATGGCGACCAACTACGCCCTGCTCGCGGTCCTCGACGCGCGCCGTGCGGCATTGCAACTGGCGTGGCTGATCGGCGCGGGCATTTTGATCGCGGTGCTCGTGGTGACCGCGTGGCTGGCCGGTGTGGTCGCACTTGCTGTTATTCTGTTGGGACGGGGCATGTCGTGGCCCGCCGTACTGGGGGTTGCCGCGCTTCTGAACCTCGTGGGGGCCGGCCTTGTCGTCTGGCGCGTCAAAGAGGTTTTCGACCGGGCGCCCTTCGCGGCCGTTCTGAGGCAGATCAAAGCCGAACCGCCTCTGGCCGAGAAGACCGCGGATCGGAAAGAGACGCCCGCGGCAGCGCTCTGACGCTGTGTACGCCAGCCGGTCGCTATTTGTTTCGAGGAGCACGAAATGAAAATGTCGCTGCACGAGCTCGACGCGGAAATCAGCGAGATTGAATCGCGCATTGCAGTCGAGCGGCTCGCACTCGACGATGCGATCAGCGGCTGCACCAACAGCCTGCGCAATACCGTATCTTCGCCCAAGACGCTTCTCGCGCTCGCCGGCATCGGATTCGCGATGGGCAAGCTCATGTTCGGCCGCAAACTGGAACCGGTCGCGACCGCAGCGCCCAAAGCGGGGATGTTGGGCTTGCTCACAGGCGTCGCCGGCACCGCGTTGTCTCTCATGCGGCCCGGAATCGGCGTGGGCACTATCGCGCGCTGGGCGGCATCCAAAGCGTTTTCACCGAAGCAGCCGAAACGGGCCGCGCCAGCACCCGCGTCGCGTCCTCGAACTACGCGGTCCGCTACCTCTTCGTAGTTTTCACCCCTTCGCTTTTCACCTGCCGCAGTAGCTGGCCGCAATCGCTGTCTTCGCCCGGGCCGGTTTCGACAAACGGCAGAATGGCCAGGATGGGGTTCAGCGCGCCGAGCGCGAGCGCCGCCGCACCGCGCGCGAATATGGGCCCCATCTGCGGCCGTATATGCGGATCCTTGAGCGTGCCCTGAATTTTTAGTGGCGAGCGCAGCACAAATGGGCTGGGATCTTTTGGCACGGGCTTGGTCAAGATGTCGAGGCTCTCGGATCGGAAGTCGAGCGTGCCTGTCGCGGTGATGACGGTGTCAGTCGTGTCGATGACCAGCGCCTTGGGCGTAGCGATGCCTTGCTTGATCGAAAGATCTGCAACGGCGCAGCGCAACTTCACCTGAACGTCGCGCGTTGCGAGTATGCGCAGCGCTTCCGCGACGTCGAGCCCGGCGACTTCAACGAGCAGATTGCTGATATAGCCGCCGTTGACGAGCATTGCAAGCCGGCCGTCTGCTGTAGCGAACAGGTCGGCGATCGAGGTGCCGCGGCCGGCGATGTCGATACGGCCGAAGAGAGTGCCCAGCGGCTCGGTCATTTTGCCGCCCACGGGGAAAAGCTCGCGCAGGTTGAGGCCGCTGATGGCAATGTTTGCTTTACCGATGGCGGGTTTGTGATTCCCGTCGAGCTTGAGCGTTGAAGTGACCTGTCCATGCGCCATGCGAAACTTCAGCGGTTCGAAGCGCAGCACGCTGTCCTCCAGGATCCAGTGCGCAGACAAACTCTCGATCGGCACCCGCGCGGCGTCCACCACTTTCTTGCCTTCGAAGTGTACGTCGGCATCCATGATCGGCCAGTCTTCGATCTTGAAGCGCCTCTGCGGAAGCACGCGGCCAGTTACATCGATTTGCTGAGCCTGCTGTCTGTGTTTGGGCGCCGCGGTTTCGCCCGGGCCGGTTTTGGGGGGTGCGCCGACCAGCGGCCCCAGATCGTCGAGGTCGAGCAGATGCGATACCAGGTTCGCTTTCAGCACCGGCCGCTTGCCGGTGCGGGTATATGTAGCGTTGCCCGAAAGATCGCTGTCGCCCACGCGGCCTTCGAAAGGATCGAAGATAAATGAGCCTGTCGGATTCCGAAAGCGGCCCTGCAAACGAAAGGGCGGCGTGTCCGGAAGATTGAGCGGCGTAAGTTTTTTCAGATCCGCAAGGCTATCGCCAGAAACGTCGAGGTCGACGTCTATGCCGTCGACATCGGTTGCGCGCAACATACCCGCCGCGGCCACCGTGATATCGCCGATCGTTCCCGCGGCCGACATTTCCACCGCGGTGTCAGGAGTAGGCAGCACGCCCGGGAAGCGCGCGACTGCGCGCGTCTTTTGGCCGCGATAGGTGCCGCGCCCCGTGAGGTCGACCGCGCCGCCCGACCCGACGTTGCCCACCACGTCGATTTCCATATTCGTGTTGATCGTCGTGTCGCGATAGACGACGAAACCGCGATCGATGTTGATGTGATTCAGGTACACGCGCGACGGTTTGTCCTCGTCCTGATCGCGATCCTTGAACGTCCAGGTGTTGCGGCCCTTTTCACGCTCGAGACCGGCCTGACCCCGGACGACCGTAAGGTCTTCGATGTATGCGCGGCCCGTCAGGAGCGGCAGCAATCTGAAGCGCGCGTCTATGAACTCAGTGTCGATGAGATAGCGCGTCTTGGCCCATTGCGGATTGCCGATCCTCAGTTGCTTGGCGCGGAAGCCGGGTCGCCACCCGATCTTCAACTCGAGGTCGCCGATCGTGATCTCGCGGCCGGTCGCCGCCGATACGCGGCGTTCGATGAAACGCTGGCCGGACTCCGACTCTATCCATACGATAGTGCCGAAGACGAGAAACATGAGCCCGGCAGCAATGCTCAGCACGATAGCGAGCGGTCGATCGATTTGCAGCTTGTGCTTGTTCCTGCTTGGAAAGCGCATGGTCGGGTCTGGTGCGCGCGAGGTGGGAAGCTTCTGGCAAACGCTGCAACGCGCGTGCCGGCGCATGGCGATTTGGCGTGCGCAGTAGCGCGTGTTACAGTTCCCCGCCTGCGTTCCAACCCCATGTCCGACAACATTTTTCCTTGGGCACAGACAGCGTTTCCGCTTCCGTAGCGCGGCACCGCAAGCTGGCAGCGAGACTCTCGCGCAGCGGCCGGGTATGCATCGGCCTGGCGGCCGTGATTCCGAGCATCGCGTTGCTGGGCTGGATCATCGGCATCGATACATTGGCGACGTTCGTGCCGGGGTGGCCGGCGGTACGCCCCGTATCTGCAGCGGCCGTCATCGGCATTGCAATCGCCTTTGCGCTGCTGCTCTCCGGCAGGCGCGGCGCCGGACAGCTCCTGCTCGCGCTTCTTGCGCTGGGTGTGCTGGGCGCGATCCTGCTGCCGGAAGCGGAAGCTGTACCGGGGGGTGCCCTGCAGGTCTATCCGGGCGCGGCACTCCTGCTGATCGTTGCGGCAACTGCGCTTCTCAATTCATCCGGCGAGAAATTTCTGCCCGCTGCGCGGCTGCTCGCGGTGGCGAGCGCGACGCTTCTTTTCATTGCGCTCATCGGAATCAGTTTCCGGCTGCTGCTCGGGCGTGCGCCGCTCGTCGATATTTCGCTGCCATCGCTCCTGTCCCTGCTGCTTCTCACGTACGCGCTCGTGGTGGTGCGTCCCGATATCTGGTTCCTTGAACGAGTGACAAGCCAGCGCGCGGGCGCCGTAATGACGCGCCGTCTGTTGCCGGCCGTGCTGTTGCTGCCGCTTGCGACGGCCTGGCTCGAGCTCCTCGGTGAAAGTTTCGCGCTGATCGACAGCGCGTTCGGCTCCGTGCTGCAGACGGTGGTGACGATGTTCGCGCTCGGCGCGCTCGTGCTGTGGGGCGCGCGCATCCTCGATCGCCTGGACCTGCGGCGCAGCGAAGCGGAGCAGCTGGCGAACGCGCAGCGTGAATGGCTGCGCGTGACGATTGCGAGCTGTGGTGAAGCCGTAGTGGCAACCGACCCGACCGGGACGGTGCGGCTGGTAAATCGTGCTGCGGAAAGTCTCGCAGGTCGTCCGTCGAGCAAACTCATCGGCAAATCGATCAGCGAAGCATTCAGCCTGAGCTCCGGTGATGGTCCCATCGAGCACCCTTTGCTCACCGTTTTGCGGGGCGCTGATTTCGATGCCGAGCGTGAGTTGAAGCTGATCGAAAGCGGCCGCGAGCGCTACGTCGAAGTGAGCGTGGCGCCGATCAAAAGCGACGAGCACGCGCTGCTGGGCGGTGTCATGCTCGTGCGCGACGTGAGCCTGCGACGCCAGAACGAGCAGGCGCTGCGACTCGCTTACGCCGAGCTCGACCGCCGCGTCGCGGAGCGCACGGCGGCGCTCGAACGCGCGAACGCCGCTCTGCAGGAAAGTCTGACGCTTCTGCGCAGTGTCGCAGAAAGCACGCCGGATCTGATCATAGTCAAGGACAGCACCGGCCGTGTGACCATGGCCAACGCGGCACAGCTGAAGGCGATCGGCAAGACGGAAGCCGAAGTCATCGGCCATACCGACCGGGAGTTCACGGTGGACGAAGATCTTGCGGCGCGCATCATCGAGCATGACCGGCGAGTGATGGCCTCAGGCAAGATGGAACGCGGGGACGAGACCCTCTCCACGACCGATGGCCTGCGCACTTATCTCATCACGAGATCTCCCATGCGAGACGTGCGCGGCAGCGTGATCGGCGTGATCGCGGTTGCGACCGACATTTCGGAGCGCAAGCGCATGGAGACCGAGCTGCGGGAAGCGCAGCGCTTTACTCAGGGACTCGTGGAAACCGCGCCCATCGTGCTCTATCTCTTCGATTACGCACAGCAGCGCATCGTGTATGCGACTGGTATGGGACTCGAGACGCTTGGCTACACTGCAGCGGAGCTGATGGAGCACGACCGAGCGGGGCTCGAAAGTCTGGTGCATCCGGACGACTTGTCCAGTCTCATCGCCCGCCTGCGCACGGGGCCGCATACCGAGTCGGGCATACGCGAAGTCGAATTTCGATGCCGCACGCGGGCGGGCGAATGGCGCTGGATGCATGGGCGCGAAAGGCCGTTCGAGCCCGGCCCGCAGAACCGGCTGTTGCTGGGCGTGACCGTAGACATCACCGATCGCAAGCTTGCCGAGCTCGAGCGCGAGCGGCTGATGGCGATGGAGCAGCGCCTGCGGCTCGATGCGGAACGCGCGAATCGGGCGAAGGACGAATTTCTCGCGATCGTGTCGCACGAGCTGCGCTCGCCCCTCAACGCGCTGCGCGGGTGGGGCTTTCTGCTCGGTAGCGCGAAAACACCCGATGCGTCACTCATCGAGCGCGCGACCCAGGCGATCAAGCGTAATGTCGATCACCAGGCGCGCCTGATCGACGACTTGCTGGACACGTCTCGCATCATGAGCGGAAAGCTCAATATCGAGCGGCGCCCGGTAAATGTCGTCGAAGTCCTGCAGGGCGCGCTGGAAGTCACGCGGCCGGCGGCGGCCGCCAAAAGGACCAGCGTCGAGTTCACTTCCGAGCTGCCCGCGATCACGCTCGAAGGTGATGCGGCGCGCCTGCACCAGATTGCAGTCAACCTGCTTTCGAACGCCGTGAAATTCACGCCGGAAGGCGGCGCAGTCAATGTCACCGTGCGGCCCGACGGCGACTTCGTGCGTATCGACGTGAAGGACACGGGTGTCGGGATCGATCCGCAGTTTCTGCCCCACGTGTTCGACCGGTTCTCCCAGGCCGATACGTCAACGACACGCCGTCACGGGGGGCTGGGCATCGGACTTGCGCTGGTGCGCCATCTGACCGAGCTCCACGGCGGCAAAGTGACGGCGTTCAGCGAAGGCGAAGGCAAAGGCGCTATTTTTTCTGTCGAGCTTCCGCTCGCCACTGCACTGCGCGGTGACACGATCGCACCGCCGGCGCCCGAACCTCAGGCCGGAACAGGGGGTCTTGCGGGTGCGCGCATTTACGCGCTGGACGACGATCCCGATGCACGCGATGTCATTGGCCTGACCCTTCGGCAGGCGGGTGCGGAGGTGCGCAGCCTTGCCACAGGCGCCGAGCTGATCGCGCTGCTGGAAAAGCAGCTGCCCGCGGAGCGTCCCGACGTTTTCGTGATGGATCTTGCGATGCCGGACGAGGACGGCTTCACCGTGCTCGCGCGGGTGCGCGCGCTCGAGGCGCGCAAAGGCATCCTGGCCGGAGCCGCTGTCCCCGCGATCGCCGTCACCGCATTTACGGAAGTCAGCCGCGCGCGGGTGCTCGAGCAGGGTTTCGTCGATCACGTGAGCAAACCGATCGATCCTGCAAAGCTCATCGCGAGCATCCGCCAGGCGATGCGCACGCGCGAGCGCGCCGAGACCTGAATAGACTCGCACCCCGACTGCGTGCCGATCAGAGAGGCATTGGCACGCTGGTTGCGTCCGCTTTGCACCAGCGCTGGTCGACTGTAGCGCCGTCGGAGGATCACCCGTGTCGAAGCCGCTTCTGATGCCGCTCGTGTTTGCTTTGGCTCTCGTCTTGCACGAGGCGGCCTTTGCTGCTGCCAGCGAGACTGCCAAAGCAGACGCCGCGCGCAAAAAGCCGCTGCAACGCTGCGATCTGATGACCGCCCAGGCGGAGCTCGATTGCCTGCAGAAGGCACGCGAGCGCATCGTGCAGGCTCGAAAAAAACGCGAGGGCGCAGCGCAAAAGCAGGACGAGAAGCAGTCAAAAACAGCCGCGCAACGCTAACGCTGCTGGTGGGCGGTACTGGGATCGAACCAGTGGCTTCCACCGTGTGAAGGTGGCACTCTACCGCTGAGTTAACCGCCCGCGTAGCGTGTGTAGCGCCGGCGATTTTAGCATCGCGGTGTGTGCGCTTCAATTCAAGGCAGCCTTCGCGGCGTCTGCCGCTCTAAGCTAGTTTCCTCCCCGCGCTTGTGGTAAGAGTCGCGTCATGAAAAAAATCACCGTGATAGGGGCCGGCATCGTCGGCGTGGCCACGGCGTCCTATCTGAGACGCGATGGTCACGACGTCACGATCGTCGATATGAGGCCTCCGGGGGAATACTGCTCGTTCGGCAATGCGGGCATTTTGAGTCCTGGGTCCTGCGTTCCACTCGCAACACCCGGCGTCCACTGGAAAGTCCCGGGCTATCTCGCCGATCCGCTGGGGCCGCTCACGATTCGGTGGGGCTATCTGCCGAAAGCTGCGCCGTGGTTGCTGCGCTTTCTCGCCGCTTCCACGCCCGCGCGTGTCGATGAAATCGCGGACGCACTGAGGCCCCTCCTGCGGGAGACGTTCGATGCGTACAGGCCGCTCGTGCAAAACGCTCGCGCCTCCGATCTCATACGCCAGACGGGCTATGTCGTCGCTTATGAGAAGCGCGCTTCCTATGTCGGCGATTCGCTTGCGTGGAAGCTGCGTCGCGACCGTGGCGTGGCCCTAGAGGAGCTCGATGACGCCGGTGTCAAAAAGCTCGTGCCGCAACTCACCCGGAATTACGAAGTCGGTTTGTATCTGCCGGAGCAGGGCTTCGTTTCGAATCCGGAGCGGCTCACGAAGTCGCTCGCGGCGCAATTCCAGCGAGACGGCGGCGTCGTGCTTCAGCGGCAGGTGAAGGACATCGACATAGGACCCGACGGACCCCGCGCGTTGTTGACGGACCGCGAGCAAATCGACGTGGAAACGCTCGTGATCTGCGCCGGATCGCATTCGAACGCGTTCAGCGCAAAGCTCGGGGACCGCGTGCCGCTGGAAGCCGAGCGTGGCTATCACGTCACTTACTCGGAGGCGGGCTTCACGCTGCCGATGCCCGTGTTCATGCCCGAGCACAAGTTTTTCATTACGCCGATGGAAATGGGGTTGCGCATCGCGGGGCAGAGTGAGTTCGCCGGGATCGACGCGGAGCCGAACTATGCGCGCGCCGACATTCTGGCGAGTCACATGCAGCGCGTATTTCCCGGCATCACCAGCGCCGGCGGTACCAAGTGGATGGGCCGCCGCCCGTCCATGCCCGATTCGCTGCCGGTGATCGGACGCTCGACGAAATTCGCGAATGCGTACTATGCATTCGGGCATGGCCACGTCGGACTATGCAGCGGCGCACCGACGGGCCGCATCATCGCGGACTTGATCGCCGGCAGAGACCCTTCAATCGACGTGAAGCCCTACCGCCCCAACCGGTTTTAGCGCCGTCGCCGTCGCGTCCGAACGACTTTGGTCACGCGCTTCGAGGGGCTCTTCATGGGCGCGCGCTTGAGCGCTTTCTTCTCTGGCTTACCGGATTTCCTGGTGAGCGGCTTGCGCCGTGCACGCTTGTTGGTTTGTTTCGATCTGCGTTTCTGCGTGCCTCTTCTTTGTGCCGCGCGACCGATGGTGATCGTGGTGCCGGTCTGCGCGGACTCGAGTATCGCTTCCAGAACGCGTACGCCGTGCGCTTCGTCCCCGCCTTCGATCGCGAGCGGTCGCTTCTCGCGCACTGCATCCGCGAAATTTTCGAGCTCCGCGCGTTCGGTGCTCGTCTGCGGGAAAGTAATCACCTGGGGCGTTTGGTGCGTGTGCAGGTTCTCCGGGTCGACGTAGCAGACTTTCATCTGCCATGTCGTGAGGTGCTCCACGTCGCCGACTTCGACCCAGCCGCGCGAGCCGAAGACCTGCATGCGCCAGGTTTCGGCCGTTGCGATGATGGTTCCAAGATAGCCGGTCGCCCCGTTCCTGAATTTGAAAAGCATCGACGTCGTATCGTCGATGCCGTAATCGAGCGCAATACGGTAGCTCTGCGCATGGACCGTTTCGATCTGGCCCGCGAGATACATCATCGCATCGACGACGTGCACGCCGCGTCCTGTCATACCGCCGGCAGGACCTTCATCGCGCTGCTGGCGCCAGTGTGCTCTTCCGAAACGGTAAACGCTCGGTCCGCAGAAATTGCCTTCGATGTGCAGCAGCTCGCCGAGCCTGCCATCCTGCAGCATTCTGCGGATTTCCTGCAGCGCCGGCTGAAAGCGCCAGTTGAATCCGACTGCCACCGTCACTTTGTTTCTCGCTGCTGCGCGCAGCGCCTGCGCAGCGCTTTCGGACGTGAGCGTGAACGGTTTTTCGGTGAATACCGGTTTTCCCGCCTTTGCAGCAGCGAGTATCTGCGCGGCGTGGACGGTGTGGGGCGTGGCGAGCACGATCGCGTCGATGCGCGCGTCGGAGAGGACTGTATCCAGGCTCGAATGCAGCGTGAGACCGCGTTGCTCCGCATATTCCCGAGCCTTGTCGGGATTTCTCAATACGCCTGCGACGAAATGGATCTTGTCGCTCTTGCCCTGCACGCTGTTGACGAGGTTCTGCCCCCACCTGCCGAGGCCGACGATTGCTGCATTGATCATTGCTTACCTTCGTGTTGAGTTAGTCCGGTCATACGACTGACAAGGTGACCACGTTCACCTCGTGTAATCACTCTGTTCTGATCAGTCGACTTTCGCACCGGCGTCGCGCACGACTTTGCGCCATTTCACGACTTC
>DATLEF010000063.1:0-4343 GCA_035525455.1 Burkholderiales bacterium | reverse complement strand
ACGGCGCGCTCACTGCGAACCCGCCCATCAGCACGCTCGTTTATCAATGCCGGGCGCGCGATATCCTGGTGGTGGTTCTGGATCCGGCCCGTGAGGAGGCCGCGCCCACCAGTGCAGAGGCGATCGGTGAACGACTGAAACGGCTCAACTTCAGCTCGAGTCTTTCGACCGAGCTGCATTCGATTGCACTTGCGAGCGCACACGCCAGGCGCGCGCGTTTTTCCTTCGGCGCGCTCGAATGGCGGTTGCGGCGTTTGAATCTGCACGTGATGGAGCCTGCGAGCGAGCTCGTGAACCTCGATCCGCACACGCGATTCAATGTCGATATGAAGTTCATGAGCGGGCTGTGCGAGCTGGGACGCCGCGCCGCAGACGAGTGGCTGGGGTCGAACGCCGCAGACGCCGCGCCGGCACGCGCGCTCAGCGGCGAACTTGCCGCGTCCGCACCTTGACGGCTAAAGACCGATTGCGGCTTTCACTCTGCTGCGCGTCAAAGGCAGCTCCCGCACGCGCACGCCGACCGCGTCGGCAACCGCATTGGCGAGCGCACCGGCGGCCGGACCCTGGGCCGCTTCGCCCGCACCGAGGAACGGCATGCCGGGCCGCGTGATGACGTGCACGTCGACCGCTTCCGGCACGTTGGAAAAACGCAGGATCGGGTACGTGCTCCAGTCGCGGCTCGTGATGCGCATCGAATCGAAAGTCACGGCCTCATAGAGCGACCAGCTGAGCGATTGCAGGATGCCGCCTTCGGTCTGATTGCGGATGCCGTCCGGATTGACCGCTTCGCCGCAGTCGATTGCGGCCGCGGCGCGGATGAGCCGTATCACGCCGCTTTCGCGATCGACCTCGACTTCGAGCGCGACCGCGCAGTACGACGCGAGGTTCTTGTAGCGCGCGAAGCCGAAGCCGCGGCCGCGGCCGCGCTGCTTCTTGTATTGCGACCAGCCGAAGCGCTCGGCGGCCGCGCTGACAACGTCGCGCGCGCGTGGGTCTTCGAGATGTCGCAGCCGGAAATCGATCGGATCGGTCTTGGCGGCCTGCGCGAGCTCGTCCATGAAGCTTTCGAGCGCAAAGACGTTGTGATACGCACCGAGCGCGCGCAGCGCCGATACCCGCAGCGGCATCGCCGAGACGAAGTGATGCACGACGCGCGCATTCGCAAACTTGTACAGCGGAATCGCGTTGCGGTTGCCGCCCCCGGCAGGCAGCGGCGAGGGCTTGGGCGGCGGCGGCGCGAAGGGCTTCTGGATATACCATGCCGGCGAAAGATGGCCCGCGGGTGCGGGACGCGTGGAATGCGTGTTGCTCCAGACGTCGTATTGCCATTCGACGACGCTCGCGCCGTCGAGCTTGGCGCGAGCGGTCGACACCATCATCGAGCCGTACGGCTCCCACGTGTGTTCGTCTTCGCGCATCCACTGCACGCGCACCGGACGCCCGGGATATGCCGACGCGATGAGCGCCGCGTCGGCACCGGCGTCGTCGGCGCCGTTGTGGCCGTAGCAGCCCGAACCTTCCATGTGGATTACGCGTACGCGGTCAGCAGGAACGCCCAGCAGTTCGGCGAGTGCCTCGCGCAGCGGATAAACGCCCTGGGTCTGCGACCAGATCGTGACCGCACCGTCTTTCACGAGACCGACCGCACACGAAGGACCGATCGAGGCGTGCATCTGATAGGGACGGCGATAAGTGGCGCTGATCGTTCCGGGACCGATCGCGATGTCGGAAGGTCCGCCTAAGTCGACGTAGTCCTGCGCAGGCAGCCGCTGGAAGTTGCTGTAGACGTCCGCGGCAGGCGGCAGCCCCGCCTGCTCGATCCACTTGGCGGCGCGCGCCAGAGCACGCGCGGCGACGACCGCCTGGTATTCGCGCTGCGCGATGACGGCGAGGTAGTTGCCGTTACGCACGACCTGCAGCACGCCGGCGAGCTTTTGCACGCGGCCCGTATCGACTGCTGCGAGACGCGCGCCATAGCTTGGCGGGCGCACCACTCTCGCATGCACCATGTCGGGGAGGCGCAGGTCCTGAATGTAGATCGCGGCGCCGGTGACTTTTGCCGGAATGTCGACGCGCTGCATCGACTTGCCCATGACGCCGCGCGTACTGGGATCGCGCAACGCCGACTCGGGCGTTGCATTGACGTGGAGCGTTTCCCCTGTGACGAGCTGTGCGTACGTGATCGAGCGGCCGTCTTTCGCGCGTATCGTGCCCAGGTGCACGGTGAGCTCCGACAGCGGCACAGCCAGGCGCTGGGACGCGAGGTTCGCGAGTATCGCTCGCACCTGCGCCGCTGCATGCATGATCGCAGTCGCGCTGTCCGGCATCGACTGGCTGCCCGCCGTGTAGCCTTCGTTCGGTGTGCGGCCCGTGTCGGCGGTGACGAGCGTGATGGCCCTCGGCTCGACGACGAGCTCTTCGGCCGCGACCTGGATGAGCGCAGTCTTGATGCCTTGTCCGAGCTCGGCTTTGCCGGTAAAGACCGTGATCGTGCCATCGGCGTCGATGCGTATCCACGAATCGAGGAACGGCGCGTTTTTCAGATTGCCCGGCAGCGTGGGCGCTTTCTTCGGCTCGACCCCTGCGTTCTGAGCTTCGGCTGCGAAAGCGCGCGGAAGAAGAGCGAAGCTCACAACGAGCGTGCCGCCGCGCGAGAGAAATTCGCGGCGGGTGAGCGTGCCGGCGTTTTCCGGTGCCGCTTCGCTGCGCGCGTTGCCAGGCTTCGGCGTCATCGGGGCTTCGTTCCGCCGCTGGCCTTCATGAGGCTGGCCGCGCGCTCGACCGCTTTCAGGATGCGCATGTGCGTTCCGCAGCGGCAAAGGTTGGCGTTCATGTGCCGGCGGATTTCCGCTTTCGACGGCGCAGGATTGCTTTCGAGCAAGGCTTGCGCGCGCATCATCATGCCGGGAATGCAGTAGCCGCACTGCGCCGCCTGCTCTTCGATGAACGCGCGCTGCACCGGTCCCGGATTCTCGATGCTGCCCAGGCCTTCGAGCGTTTTGATCTTGCGGCCTGCAAGCGCTGCGATCGGTGTGATGCACGACAAAACCGCGCGCCCATCGACCATCACGGTGCATGCGCCGCACTGGCCGAGGCCGCAGCCGAATTTCGCGCCGTTCAGCTGCAACTCATCGCGCAACACGTAGAGCAGCGGTGTGGTGGGGTCGGTTTCCACCTGATGCGACTTGCCGTTAACGTCGAGCGTGATCATTTCTCGCTTTCCGTACTTCGCGTGCCACGTGCGGCCATTCGGGACGATCGCTCAGGCTCGCGCGCAGGTACGACACCAATGCCGCGATCTGATCGTCGGTGAGCTCGCTGGCGAAACCGGGCATGAAGGGCCCCGCTTCGCCATCGGGCGGCGCCAGACCCTGCATGATGATACGTATCAGGTTGCCTGACGTCGGAAGCGAGACGGACGTACTCAACGCGAGATGCAACGCGGACGCCGATGACGATCCCGGTGCGCGCTCGGTCGAGCCGTGGCAGAGGCCACACGTCCCGGCGTAAACCAGCGCACCAGTCTGTATCTTGAGATCGGCGGTGGACCCGCTTTGCCGCTCTCGTCCCAGCACTTCATCGCCGGGTGACTCGCTGCTCGCGCGTGCGGCTGCGAGTATGCGTTGCGCCCGCGTCTGGCGCTCGACGTCCGGAGGCCCGATGACCGATGCGATGTACGAGGCGATCGCGCGCACGTCCGACTCGGACGCAGCGCTCAGGTTGTGTACGACAGGCGCCATCGGTCCGGCCGCGACTTCATGCAATTCGTCGGCACCGTAACGCAGATAACGGAAGAGACTGTCGGCCGTCCACGGTATCGGCGCGCGCGAAGCGGCATTGATCGGAGGCGCGTGCCAGTCTTCGACGTCGCCGCCCGAAAAATCCAGGCGCTTCTGGGTGGCGCCGAGGACGTTGCGCGGCGTATGGCACGCACCGCAATGTCCCAGGCTGTGCGCGAGATAGGCGCCGCGGTTCCAGTCTGCGTTTTGTGCGGGATCGGCACGAAACTCGGTGCGGTCGAGATAAAGCGCTTTCCAGCCTGCGAGCAGGATGCGCATATTCAGAGGAAAGGCGAGCTGGTTGCGAGGCGGCTCCGCGCGTACCGGTTCGCGCGTCATCAAAAAAGCATATAACGCAGCGATGTCGTCGTCGCCCAGAAGCACGAAGTGCTCGTAGGGAAACGCTGGGTAAAGATGACGGCCTGTGCGATCGACGCCTTCACGCATGGCGCGGGTGAACGCGGCTTGCGACCAGCGCCCGATGCCGGTGTCGGGCTCCGGTGTGATGTTGGTTCCGTGTATCGTTCCAAATTGCGTACGCAGCGGAAAGCCTCCCGCGTACGG